>NZ_CDWTNB010000011.1:0-23575 GCF_977947065.1 Frankia sp. CgJB1 | reverse complement strand
GGGTGTGCGGGTGTGCGGGTGTGCGGGTGTGCGGGTGTGCGGGTGTGCGGGTGTGCGGGTGTGCGGGTGTGCGGGTGTGCGGGTGTGCGGGTGTTGCCGGATGCGCCCTGGTGGGGTCTCGGTGCTCGGGCCCCACGGCGGCCACCTACGATCACGCTATGGCCGCCCACCCATCGACCGCCGAGGACGGTCGTGCCGCGTTGGTGATGTTCGCCCGGGGTGACCGGGTCTTCCCCGTCGACGACCTCGGTGGCGGGGTCTGGTCGCGGCGCGGCACGGTACTCGCCGTCCACCCGGCCGGCCGTCGCGAACCGGCCGGGAACGCCGACCCCGTGCGGGTCGAGTCGGCCCGCGGTGTGACCCCCATCACGGCCCGAGCGACCGTGCTGTGGGACGACAGCACCGCGGAGGTGATGGCGGAGGACCAGCTGTGTCTTGTCTACGACCAGGAGGCACCTGTCGGTATCCGGGTCGTCACGCTGCCGATGGTCGAGTCGGTGGACGTGGTGCAGCACGGTGGCCACGTGGTGCTGGTCCTGCGCGACGGTCTACTGACACCCGCCGACGTGGAGATCCTGCGCGACAAGCTGCGCTCGGTGCGTGCGGCGCTGGCCTCCACACGGCCGGATCCGTCGTCCGTCGCCGAGCTGCGCCGCCGGGATCTCGACCTGCTGCGGGCCCTGATCGCCCAGTTGACCGGGGGATAGCCCGGCACCGCGGGGGTACAACCCGGCTCGGTGCCGGACGGCTCAGGACGTCGAGTAGGGGCCGGGGCGCACCCCGGGGCCGTAGGCGTTGCCGTTCATGCCGGCCCGCGGCTGCTCGGTCATCGCCTGGCTGACCTTCGACGCGATCGCCTCGGTGAGCCGGATCGCCTGGGTCAGCGACAGGTTCAGCACGATCTCGCTGTCATCGGTCATCGCGAAGCGTACCGACACATCCGCCATGGTGGTTCCTCCCAGTCTCGGCCCGCCCGACACCCGTCTCCGGTGGTTGGAGGTCGGAGGGAGGCCCGTTTGGGCGCTCACTGCCGCACGGCCTCGGGGCATGGTGACCGCCCCACCCTCTCGGATCGACTTCTCGAGCTGTACGCGACCCCCCCGTTCAAGGACTAGGGCGGTGCTGCTAGTGGCGTCCTTGTTCGGCTCTTCGTGACCATCAAACTTCGATAACCCCTGTCGCTGCGGCTGTCGCCGTTCCGGCTTGCCGATTCGTAATGGTTGCATCGCCTACGGTGGTGATGCCACGAATGGGGCGCGAAGTCGTGAGTCGGATCACGTTGAGGCGACGCCGCAGGCCTCGTCGGGGTTCACGGGTCGGCACCGTGGGCCTGGTGTGGTGTCCTGTCAGATCCAGCCCGGGAACCACATCCGGGCGCGCCACGAGGAGTAGGGGATCACCTCGGCGGCCAGGATCGGGTAGAAGTACGCGAAGAGCAGCACGACGATGATCGTGTAGATTCCGACCGACAGCGCCCCGACCAGGCGGCGGGTCTCCGACGCCTCGCGCGGGCCGAGGACGAGCCCGGCTAGCGCCGTGATGGCGAGGACCAGGAACGGCAGCGACGGCAGCGCATAGAAGAAGAACATCGTGCGGTTCGGGAGCAGCAGCCACGGCACGAAGGCCGAGCCGAACCCAACCAGCACCAGGGCCGCCCGCCAGTCCCGCCGGGAGACCCACCAGGCGAGCATCGCGACCAGCGCCGCCGTGCCGACCCACCAGATCGCCGGGTTGCCCAGAGCGAGGACCTCCCGGGAGCAGCCGGCCGGATCGTGGCAGCCCGAGGTCCCGTACGCCGGCGAGGAGTAGTAGTACGCGACCGGCCGCGCCATCACCAGCCAGCTCATCGGATGCGACGCGAAGGCGTGCCCCTCGTGGAGTCCCTCGTGGAACTTCAGCACCGCCATCTGGTACTTCCACCAGCCGTGCCACGCGGCGCCGAAGCCGTTGCCGTAGTAGTGGCGGTAGTAGCCGCCGTCGGTGGCGAACCAGCCGGTCCAGGTGGCGAGGAAGGTCACGATGGGGACGAGTAGGAACCCGGCGAACCAGGCCGGGCTGTCCCGGCGCAGTGCTCCCAACACGGGTCGGCGGGCTCCGCCGGTGCGCCGCGCTCCGATGTCCCATGCGAGGGCGAGCGCCGCGAAGCCGATGATCGTGTAGAGGGCGCTCCACTTCACCCCCATGGACAGTCCCAGGGCCACCCCGCAGGCCAGCCGCCAGGGGCGGAACCCCAGCCGCGGCCCGTACGTGTCGAGGAGGCGGTCGGCCCGGATGGGCGGAGCCGCCGCGGTCGGGCCGCTGTCCGGGCCGGCGGCATTGTCCCCCAGAGGTGCTGATCCGGGACCGGAACCAGCTGGTTCCAGGCGGTCGGCGAGCCGGCGGCGGCCGTCGTCCCGGTCGAGCAGCAGACAGGCCAGCGCCACGACGACGCCAGTCATCAGGAAGATGTCGAGGATCCCGATGCGACTCTGCACGAACTCCAGCCCGTCGAGGGCGAGGAGCAGACCGGCGAAGCAGCCCAGGAGCGTGGAGCGGAACATCCGTCGGGCGGCGCGGGCGAGGACCAAGACAGCGAGCGTCCCGAACAGCGCGGACGAGAACCGCCAGCCGAGCTCCGGACTGCCGTGCGAGACCCCGGCACAGTCGGTATAGCCGAACAGACCCTCGGAGGCGGCCATCAGCCACTTGCCGAACGGCGGATGGACGACGTAGGCCGGACCGGAACAGGTCGTCGAGTTGATCTCATACCCGACCGTCAGCAGGCCCCAGGCGTCCTTGGTGTAGTAGACCTCGTCGAAGTAGATCCCGCGGGGCTCTGTGAGGTGCCAGAAACGCAGCAGCCCGGCGACGATCGCGACGGACAGGGTCGCCAGCCACCCTACGAGCGGCGACCGCGGCATCGGTGGGCACAGCCGCTCACGCACCGAGAGCGGCCGACCGCCGGCCGGGCCGGAGGAACCCGGGCCGGCCACCCGCGCCGCGTCCCCGCGACCGGTCGCCGTCCAGGGCAGGTGGGCCGTCGTCGCCGTCACACCGATCAGGGTAGGTCCTGGCTCCTGACAGACTGGTCGGGTGCCCGGGACCCTGGTGCTGTGCGGTGCCCCCATCGGCGACGTCCGGGACGCCAGCCCTCGGCTCGGCGAGATCCTTGCCACCGCGGATGTGATCGCCGCCGAGGACACCCGCCGGGTCCTACGGCTGGCGCACGCGCTCGACGTGACGGTGTCCGGGCGGATCGTGTCGTGCTACGACGCGGTGGAAGGCACCCGGGCCGCCCAGCTCACCGACTACCTGCGCCAGGGTGCCACCGTCGCGCTCGTCACCGACGCCGGGATGCCCGCCGTCTCCGACCCCGGGTTCCGGGTCGTGGCCGCAGCCGCCGCCGCGGGGATGGCCGTGACCGTCGTTCCCGGTCCGTCCGCTGTCACCGCGGCCCTGGCCGTCAGCGGGCTGCCGACGGACCGCTGGACCTTCGAGGGCTTCCTGCCGCGCAAGGGCGGCGACCGGCGTGGACGCCTTCGCGACCTGGCCGGCGAGCCGCGGACGATGGTGTTCCTGGAGTCCCCGCACCGGCTCGTGGCCGGCCTGCGCGACCTCGTCACGGCCTTCGGCGCCGACCGTCCGGCGGTGCTCTGCCGCGAGCTGACGAAGACCTTCGAGGAGATCGTCCGCGGCGACCTCGCCGATCTGCTCGGCTGGGCCACCGACGGCCGGGTTATCCGGGGGGAGTTCACGCTGGTGGTCGCCGGCGGTACCCGGGGCCGGGCCGGGCCAAGCGTGGCTGGGCCGATCATCGACGGCAGGATCCTGGTCGCCGAGGTAGCCCGACGAACCTCGGCGGGGATGTCCCCGAAGGACGCGCGCAAGGCCGTGGCCGCCGAGTACGGCGTCTCCCGCAACGAGGTCTATGCCGCGGAGCTCGCCGCCCGGGCCGGGGACCGGGCCGACGGGCGCTGAGCACGGTCGGCGGTCAGCAGTGGTGTTGGAGAACGAGGGCCTTGCCCAGGGCCGCCCACTCGTAGGCGATCACGTACGGCCAGGCCCGGCGCGGGGGCGGGACCCCCTGCATCCGCGTCTCGCCGTCATAGCAACGGTCGAGGCGCAGCCGGGCGCGCGTGCTCTGTGAGGTCGAGGCGACGACCATGAGCGAATGCCACCCGCGGCGTGCCGCCGCCGCGGAGGTCCACCGCGACTCGCCCTGGGTCGTCCGCGGATCGGGCGAGAAACAGATCACCTCGACCCCGGGAATGGGCCCGGGGCACGGGTCCTTCTCCGTCGGCGCCGAGACCGCGAGCACGGGTGCGTAGCCGGCCCGCGTGAGTGCGACGGCGCGTTCGAGCCGTCCCGGACTCCCGGCGAACATGACGATCGCGTCCACCGGGGCGGGAGCATCCTGGTGCGGAAAGACGAACAGCCGGGCCGTCGCCACCGCGAAGGCCACCGTCAGGCCACCGAGGATGCCCACTGCGGCCCGGCGGCGCCACGGCCCCGCGGGAGCACGACCGAGTGGACCCGCTGCCATGTTTCCCCCTCCGCGGGCCGCCAAGTGCCGCCGTGAGTTTCTCAGTACCACGGCGGCACCCGAACCAATCACCGTTCACCCGCTCCGGGTGGTCCACCGCTCCGGACGGTTCACCCGCCCCGGATGGCCCGTCGGCGGCGGAGGCCCACTCACGTGGTGGGGAGTGTGCGCGAGGCCGGAGGCGTCCGAGGCTGCGCGGTCCGAGGCTGCGCGGTCCGGGGCTGCGTGGTCGGGGGCTGCGCGGTCGGGGGCGTCGTCCCCGATCCGGCCGTCGGCGTGGGAGGGCTGATCGAAAACGTGCCCGTCCCCGGCGAAGTCCGCGACGCTGTCCCCGGGCGGCTGGTGAACAGCCGGGGATGGGCGAACGGTGCCCGCGCCGACTCACGGGGCCAGACCGTCCGGGAGGCACCGGCCTGCCACTGCACGATCGGGATCTGGTGGCCGACCTGGAGCCCCGTCGCCTCGTCCAGCCGGAAGCGACCGAGCAACGTGGTCGTGTCGATGCCCCGGGCGGCGGCGAGCACGGAGGTGTCCTGCACGCCTCCGCAGTAGCGAATGGCCCGTCCCAGGATCAGCCCGGTGACGTAGGCCCAGGCCGCCGTTTCGGTCGGCGCGACGCCGTGCAGGGCGGTGAAGTCGGCGGTGAACTCCCGCGCGGTCGGACCGGTCGCGGTCGGCTGGGTGTTCTCGGGCATCCAGCTGCCCGGCGCCAGCAGCTGCTCGCGCAGGTCGCCCAGGCTCGCGGTGGCCTGCGCACTGACGGCCGTGGAGAAGGCGGCCGCCCGCCACGGCCGGCGCAGCAGGATGTTCGCCGCCGCCAGCTCGTCGTCCGGGCCGGCGTGGACGATGAGGATGTCGCCCGGGGGCAGCCGGGTCGCGGTGAGGGCGGCCTTGCCCGGGGGGAAGACGTGCGAAGCCACCTCGAACGACTGCGCTACCGCGGCGGCCTTCGTTACCGATGTGATCTCGACGGCGGTGTCCCCGGAGGCGAGCAGGACGACCTTGCGGGCCCGTCGATCGGCCGCCCGCACGGCGGCGAGGACCCCGCGCGGCCAGGTCGAGGTGGCCGCGGCGATGTTCACGACGTTCGGGAAGGCCTGCCGGACGAAGCGCGTGGACGGGGCGCCGGTGTTGAAGACCACCCGGTCCGTCGCAGCACAGGCCGCGAGTGCCGCCCGGTGGCCGTAGGGTCCGAGCAGGGCGTCGGGTCCCGCGGCCACCGCGGCGCGCATGGCGGCGGCCGGATCGGGATACGCGTCGTAGGCGGTGAGACTCACCTCGTCCCAGGGCGGTGGGAGGCGTTCGTCACGCGCCCACAGGGTGACCCCTCGTAGCCCGGCGAGGCCCTGGGCGGCGTCGGGACCGGTCAGCGGGGTGACCAGGGCAACGGTCAACGGTGTCGTCATCGCGTGGGGTCCTTGCGCTTGCTCACCCGATTAGCGTCCCATGCCGGGTTGTCTGGCACACTCGGCGGCGGTCGTAGACTTCAGACTTCAGGAAACGAAGGGCGGGCACGGGAGGGCGGGCGAGGTGGCGCGAAACTCTGGCCGGTCGGGTGATCCGCCGCCACCGCCGGACCCTCTTCCCGTGGCCGTGGTCGACAGCCACTGTCATCTCGACCTGATGGGCACCGAAGTTCCGGCGGCGATCGCGGCGGCCCGGGCAGTTGGTGTCACGCGGGCCGTCACCGTCGGCATCGACCTGCCCACCAGCAGATGGCAGGCCGAGGTCGCCGCGGCGCATCCGGAGATCTACGCCGCCGTCGCGATCCATCCTAACGAGGCGGCCCACGGGGTCACCGAGGAGACGTTCGCCGCCATCGCCGAGCTGGCCCACGCCGATCGCGTGCGCGCGATCGGCGAGACGGGCCTGGACTACTTCCGCACCCCACCCGAGGCGCATGCCGCGCAGCAGGAGAGCTTCCGGCGCCACATCGCGATCGCCAAGGAGACCGGCCGGGCGCTGATGATCCACGACCGGGACGCCCACGACGACACGCTGCGCATCCTCGGCGAGGAGGGCGCCCCGGAGAAGGTCGTCTTCCACGCCTTCTCCGGGGACACGGCGATGGCGAAGATCTGCGCGGACGCCGGGTACGTGATGTCGTTCGCCGGTAACGTCACCTTCTCCAATGCCGCCAATCTGCGGGAGGCGGCGGCCGTCGCCCCGGCGGATCTCATCCTGGTGGAGACCGACGCGCCGTTCCTCACCCCGACCCCTTGGCGGGGCCGGCCCGGCGGCCCGTACCTCATTCCGCTGACGCTGCGGGTGCTGGCCGAGACCCGCGGCGTCGGCGTCGCCGAGCTCGGCACGCACATCGCCGCAAACGCGGAGCGGGTGTTCGGGCCCTGGTAGACACCGACGCGCTGTTCTCGCCGGCTGAGCTTCGGGCCCTCGCGCACGAGCTGGACCTGCGGCCGACGAAACGGCGCGGGCAGAACTTCCTCGTCGACGCGAACACCGTCCGCCGGCTGGTGCGGCTCGCCGGCGTCGGCCCGGACGACACGGTGCTGGAGATCGGGCCAGGACTCGGGTCGATGACCCTGGGGCTCGTCGAGGCGGCGAAGGCCGTCGTCGCTGTCGAGGTGGATCGCCCCCTCGCCGCGGTCCTGCCGGTGACCGTGGCCGCCCGGCTGCCGGCCGACGTCGCCGAGCGGTTGCGCGTGGTGGCCGCCGACGGTCTGCGGGTTACCTCGGCCGACCTGCCCGCCGACGTGGCTGCGCCCGGGGTGCTCGCCGCGAACCTGCCCTACAACATCGCGGTGCCGCTGCTGCTCGGGCTGCTGGAACGGCTGCCCTCGCTGCGCCGCGGGCTGGTGATGGTCCAGGCGGAGGTCGCCGACCGGCTCACCGCGCCGCCGGGCAGCCGGGTGTACGGGGCGCCCAGCGTCAAGCTGGCCTGGTATGCGCACGCCCGGCCGGCCGGCGCGGTGCCCAGACCGGTCTTCTGGCCGCAGCCGAATGTCGATTCAGGGCTGGTGGCCTTCACCCGCAGGCCCCTGCCCGGTCCGGCGCGGCTGCGGGCGGACGTTTTCGCCGCGATCGATGCCGCGTTCGCGCAGCGCCGCAAGACCCTGCGTACGGCCCTGGCGCCCTGGGCCGGATCGCCCGCCGCCGCCGGGGAACTGGCGCGTGCCGCCGAGGTCGATCCCGGTGCCCGGGGCGAGACCCTCGATGTCGCGGCCTTCTGCCGGCTGGCCGCCGCCCGCGCCGCCCGTTCCGACTGACCCGTCCGGTGGAACGGGCGGGGGAGGGCGGAACAGCGGGGGAGACCAGAGCGGGGAAATCCCGATCGCGCGCCGGACCCCGGCGAGCACTGGCCGGGCCCGGTCGCGGGCCCGCTCGGTACCCGCCGCGAGGATGTCGTCCAGCTCGCTGTCCGGGGTGATGAGCTCGGTGTAGCGCTCCCGCAGCGGTGACAGCCAGTCGTTGAGCGTCCCGAACAGGGCGTTCTTCACCTCGCCCCATCCAGTGCCACCCTGCTCCAGACGGCTGCGCATCTCCTTGATTGCCTCGGGAGCCGCGAAGTTCTCGAGCAGGACGAAGGCCGCGGAACTGTCCGGGTCCTTCGGGTCCGCCAGCGGGGTGCTGTCGCTCACGATCCCACGGACGAGTTTCCGTAGCTGCTTCTCCGGCGCGAAGAGGGGAATGGTGTTCCGGTATGACTTGCTCATCTTGCGGCCGTCGATGCCGGGCAGTACCTTCGCCGAGATCCCGGCCGGGAGGACCACCTCCGGGATCTTCAGGCTGAACACGTCACCGAACAGATGGTTGAAGGAGCCGGCGATGTCGGCGGCGTATTCCACGTGCTGCGACTGGTCCTGACCGACGGGGACCACGTCGGCATTCATGATGAGAATGTCGACGGCCATCAGAATCGGATAGTTGAACAGGCCCATGTTGATGCCGGCATCCAGATTGGGGACGCCGGCCTCGGCGTTGCGGTCACGGGCTGCCTTGTAGGCGTGGGCCCGGTTCATCAGACCCTTGCCGGTGACGCAGGACAGCACCCAGGCCAGCTCGAAGATCTCGGGGACGTCGGACTGGCGGTAGAAGATCGTGCTCGTCGGGTCGAGTCCGAGCACGAGCCACGTGGCCGCCACCGAGCGGGTGTAGCTCGCCAACTCCTCGCGACTACGCACGGATGTCAGGGCGTGATAGTCGGCGACGAAATAGATCGACTCGTAGGTCGAGGTGAGCTCCAGCGACGGCCGGATCGCTCCGATGTAGTTGCCGAGGTGCGGCTCGCCCGTCGGCTTGATCCCGGTGAGAGACACCTTCGGCTGTTGCGCTGCCATGGCAGGGCAGTCTACGGACGCGGGGCAGCCGCCGGGACGCCCCAGGTCGTTCTTCGCGGCCGTTCGCCTGCCTGCGCCTGTCTCGGTGGCGGGGTGGGAGATCCGAGCCTCGGTCAGGCGTCTCCGCCGAACAGGCCGGTCACCGACCCGTCCTCGAACACGGCCTTGATGGCCGCGGCCAGCAGCGGGGCGATGGACAGTTCGGTGATCTTGTCGATGCGAGCCTCGCTGGGCAGGGGCAACGTGTTCGTGAGGACGACCTCGCTGATCTCCGAGTTCTTCAGCCGGTCGGCGGCGGGGCCGGACAGCACGCCGTGGGTTGCCGCCGCGATGACGCCCGCCGCGCCGTGCTCCTTGAGTGACTCCGCGGCCTTCGTGATCGTGCCGGCAGTGTCGATCATGTCGTCGACGATGACGCAGGTCCGTCCGTGCACCTCGCCGACCACGTCGAACATCTTCACCTGGTTGGGAACGTCCGGGTCACGCCGCTTGTGGATGATGGCCAGCGGGCAGCCGAGCCGGTCGGTCCACCGCTCAGCCACGCGGACCCGGCCCGAGTCGGGGGCGACGACGGTCACCTCGGACGTGTCCAGCTTGGACTCGATGTAGTTGGTGAGCAGCGGCAACGCGAAGAGATGGTCCACCGGCCCGTCGAAGAAGCCCTGAATCTGGGCAGTGTGCAGGTCGACTGACATGAGCCGGTGCGCGCCGGCGGTCTTGAACAAATCGGCGACGAGGCGGGCCGAGATCGGCTCCCGGCCACGGTGCTTCTTGTCCTGGCGCGCATAGGGGTAGAAGGGCGCGACGACGGTGATCCGTTTGGCGCTGGCCCGCTTCAGCGCGTCCACCATGATCAGCTGTTCCATCAGCCAGGTGTTCACCGGGGCCGAATGGCACTGGAGCACGAAGGCGTCGCAGCCTCGAACCGATTCGGAGAAGCGGACGAAGATCTCGCCGCTGGCAAACTCGTAAGCATTGGTGGGGACGGGCTCGACGTCGAGCGCGGCCGCGACCTCCGCCGCGAGGCCCGGGTGCGAACGTCCCGCGAAGAGCATCAGATTGCGCCGGTTCTCGGTCTGGTAGGCCACCGCGTACTCCTCGGGCGTGACGGCGTGGTCGGGCTGGCGTGGGCAGCCCCCGGGCGGGTGACCCGTTCGGGGGAACGGCCGTGAGGCCGCACGGTTCAACACTCGGGCTTACCCGGTCCCGCCCCTGTTGGCGCAGGCGGGACGGTACCCACGTGCCCGGATCGCCGCCCGCGACTCCGGCGATACCCGCCGGCTGCCGCCCGCGGACCCCGGGCCGCCGACCCGGGCGGGGCAGACCGGGGCGGTGTGCATCCCCTCGCTGGCCAGAAGGTTCGGACGGACGTCTCTTTACATTCTGCTTCCCGGTTTTACGTTCTGCTCCCCGCGCCGGGAATACCGGCGATGCCGGCTTCGCCCTTGCCGGTAGGCGGCAACTCACTCCGGTGCGCCACGTCACCCTGATGAACTGGGATCGGCACGGCGGCCTCGGCCGCGGACGGTTGTGGCATTTCATCGGGACGCTCGGGATCTCCGGCACCGTCGGGGGCCGGGACGCCGGCCGCGGCGGCCGCTCGTGCCGCCGGGCTGCCGGGACGGCGGCGGGAGACCCAGCCTTCGATGATCCGTTGCCGCCCCTCCCGGACCGCCAGCGCGCCCGGCGGAACGTCCTCCCGGATCACGGATCCGGCGCCGGTGTAGGCCCCGTCCCCGACCGTGACCGGAGCAACAAGCATGGTATCACTGCCGATCCGGACGTCCGAGCCGATCATCGTGCGGTGCTTGGCCACCCCGTCGTAGTTCACGAAGACCGTCGTGCATCCGATGTTGCTGCGCTCGCCGACCACCGCGTCGCCGACATACGCCAGGTGCGGGACCTTCGTCTGGTTCCCGAGATCGGCCGACTTCGTCTCGACGAAGGAGCCGATCTTGCCTTCGCAGCCTAGCCGGGTGCCCGACCGGAGATGGCTGTAAGGCCCGACCACGGCCCCGGCGCCGATCTCGGCCCGCTCGGCTGTGGTCCGCAGGACGGTCGCGCCCGCGCCCACTGCCGTGTCCGTCAGGGTGCACTCGGGGCCGATGACGGCGCCGCGAGCGACGTGCGTCCGGCCGTGCAGGAAGGTGTTGGGGGCGAGCGTCGTGTCCGGTTCGAGGATGACGTCGGCGTCGATCCAGGTGGTCTGCGGGTCGACGACGGTGGTGCCGGCGCGCATCGCCACCTCGACAATCCGGTCCCGCAGCACCCGTCCGGCGGCGGCGAGCTGGACGCGGTCGTTCACCCCACCGGCTTCGCCGGGATCGTCCACGACCCGCGCGGCCACCGGCCGCCCGGCGGCGACCAGCAGCCCGACGACGTCGGTGAGGTATTCCTCACCTTGAGCATTGTCCCTGGTCAGCCCTGCGAGTGCGGTCTGGAGTGGGCCCGCGGCGAACGCGTACACGCCGGTGTTGATCTCTCGGATCGTCGCGGTGGCGGCGTCGGCGTCGCGATGCTCGACGATGGCCCGGACCGCGCCGTCGCCGTCGCGCACCACCCGGCCGTAACCGGTGGCGTCGTCGACAACGGCCGACAGGACCGTTGCCGCGGCCGCCCGGGCATGGTGCTGGGCCACCAGGGCAGTGAGCGTCGCGCCGGTCAACAGCGGGGTGTCGCCGGGCAGCACGACCACCGTGCCGCTGGGCGCCAGCTCGCCGAGCGCCGCCAAGGCCACCCGGACGGCATGGCCCGTGCCGTGCTGGCGGTCCTGGACGACCGGGACGACCTCGGGAGCCTGCTCCGCCAGCATCGCCGCGACCTGTTCGCGGCCGTGGCCCACGACGACCGCGGTACGCGCCGCCGCGAGGGCTCCGGCCGCGCTTAGCACGTGGTGGAGAAGGGAGCGCCCGGCGATGTGGTGCAGCACCTTCGGTGTCGTCGAGCGCATGCGCTTGCCCTCGCCCGCTGCCAGGATGATGACGGCCGCCGGACGTGATGATGTCACGCGATCTCCCGAGTCTTCGGACCTGGACAGCGGTGGGGCGACGGCGCCCACACTACCCGTCGATCGGAAGGCGCCGGCAGATGCCACGGCCATCCCGGGAACACGCCGGCCCCGGATTGGGAAATGATGTGTGCCTGTCTGCCGCCGTGGTGATGGTGCGGCGGTGCTTCCGGAATATTCTTTTCGATGGTATTACTGATGGTGCCCGGTAGCTCCGGGCCCGGTAGTGCTCCGCCGCCACGACTCGAACGTGGACTAAGAGAACCAAAATCTCCTGTGCTGCCGATTACACTACGGCGGACCGCGAGAAAACATGCCAACTCTACCATCGTGGGGTGGCTCGGATGGTAAAAGCCGGGCCACCGCCGGCTACCCTGCCGGCCGGCCGGCGCGGGCGGGCGTCCCGGACCGGGTTTGGTTGGCTGCCGTTCATCTCTTCGTCGCCCGACTGCCACTGGCTGTCATCTAATAACATCAAATTTTATTAGATGTCGCTATTCGTCATCGGCTTGTCATCGACCTGCCGGTGACCGTGGTGCGCGGCGGTGCCGATCGATCCGGGTCGGCGACCGATGGTTTGTTTGCGTGGCGGACGTAGAGGCGGGGGGACGTTGTCATGTCGGCGGGCTACCGTGGCGGATGGAGCGCCGGCACAGTGGGCCAGCCGCGACGGACGGAACGAGGCGATGACCGCTACCGACACGGTGACACCGAGCGACAATCGGGCACCGCGGGACGACCGCGAACCCACCACGGGCCCGGTTCCCCGCCGGGCTGATCCCGCGAACAGCCGCGGCAACGCCTCGCGGCCCCGTTCGATGACGAAGGCCCGCGTCGAGCAGGTCGTGATGGTGGTGACGATCGTGGTGCCGCTGGTCGCCCTGGCGGTCGCGATCCCGGCGATGTGGGGGCGGTGGATCTCCTGGCGGGACGTCGTCCTCGCCGTGGTGTTCTACGGCATCACCGGCCATGGCGTGACGATCGGCTTCCACCGTTACTTCACCCACCGCGGCTTCCGGACGTCCAGGCCGGTGCGGATCGCGCTGGCGGTCGCCGGCAACATGGCGATCGAGGGCCCGGTCATCCGGTGGGTGGCCGACCACCGGCGTCATCACGCCTTCAGCGACACCGAGGGCGATCCGCACTCGCCATGGCGTTACGGTCCGGGGACGTGGTCGCTGATCAAGGGTCTCTGGCACGCCCACGTGGGTTGGCTGTTCGACGTCGAGCAGACCGACCAGCGTCGGTTCGCCCCGGACTTGCTCGACGATCCCGACATCATGAAGGTCAGCCGTTCGTTCGCGCTGTGCGCGTTCGCCAGCCTCGCGCTGCCCGCCATGATCGGCGGCCTGTGGGGGGGTTCGTTCGCCGCGGCGCTGGAGGCGTTCTTCTGGGCCGGGCTGGTCCGTATCGCGCTGCTGCACCACGTCACGTGGTCGGTGAACAGCATCTGCCACGTCCTCGGCTCGCGTCCTTACCGGTCGCGGGACCGGTCGACCAACGTGTGGCCGCTGGCCCTGCTGTCGATGGGCGAGTCCTGGCATAACCTGCATCACGCCGAGCCGACCTCGGCCCGGCACGGGGTGCGGCCCTGGCAAATCGACACCAGCTTCTACCTGATCAAGCTGATGGAGACCGTCCACCTGGTGCGGGACGTCCGCTGGCCGGACCCGGCGCGTCTCGCGGCGAAACGCGCTACCGCCTGACCGGGCGGCGGGTGGCGGCGGCTTGTCAGCCACCCTCGATCTCGGCGGCGAGGGTGAGCCAGGCCTCCTCGGTGCTGTCCTTGTCCGCGACGACGGCGCGCAGCTCGGCGTCCAGCGTCAGCAGACGCCCATGATCCGTCGCGGCCTCGGCCAGCTCGTGATGCAGCTCCTGCTCGCGTCGGCTCAGCCGGTCTAGGGCGCGCTCGAGCCGGGTCAGCTCCTTGCGGGCGGCGCGCAGCTCGCTCCCGGACAGGGCGGGCCGCCCACCTGTCCGCCCAGCTTCGGCGATGGTGGTGGCCTGTCCGCCGGTGCCCTGTCCGCCGGTGGCCTGCCCGCCCGCTCCGCCGCCGGAGGCCGACGAACCCCGGGATGACGGTGCCCGGGCCGCGGCCTCCTCCCGGGCGGCCGCGCGCCGGGCGAGGTACTCCTCGATGCCGCCGGGCAGCATGCGCAGGTGCCCGTCGCCGAGCAGCGCCAGCGTCACGTCGCAGGTGCGTTCGAGGAAATAGCGGTCGTGGCTGACCACGATCAGGCTGCCCGGCCACGAGTCGAGGAGGTCCTCGAGCGCGGTGAGGGTGTCGGTGTCGAGGTCGTTGGTCGGCTCGTCGAGGAGCAGCACGTTCGGTCTGGCCATCAGCAGGCGCAGCAGCTGCAGCCGGCGGCGTTCGCCGCCGGAGAGGTCCCCGACCCGCGTCCACTGCCGCGACGACGGGAGGCCGAACTGCTCGAGTAACTGGCCGGCGGTCCGTTCCCGGCCTTTCTCGACCTCCAGGACCCGCCCGACCTGTTCGACGGCCTCCAATGCCCGCAGTGGCGCCGGTAGTTCGGCGATCTCCTGGGACAGCAGAGCCGGTCGCACGCTGGCCCCCACCCGGACCCGGCCGGCGTCCGGCGTCACCGCACCCAGCAGCACGCGCAGCAGGGTGGTCTTGCCGGCTCCGTTGACACCGACCAGCCCGATCCGGTCCCCCGGTCCGACCAGCCAGGTGACGTCGTCGAACAACGTCCGGTCCCCGATCCGGACCGTGACATGCTCGGCGTCGTAGACGTCTTTGCCCAGCCGGGATGCCGCGAAGCTGCGCAGCGCCATGGTATCCCGGGGCGGTGGCTCGTCGGCGATCAGCGCATTGGCCGCGTCGATGCGGAAGCGCGGCTTACTGGTCCGGGCGGGCGGGCCGCGGCGTAGCCAGGCGAGTTCCTTACGCAGCAGGTTCTGGCGCCTGGCCTCGGTGGCGTCGGCCCGCCGGGTGCGTTCGGCCCGTGCGAGCACGTACGCGGAATAGCCGCCCTCGTACGCGTCGACGCGCCCGTCCACGACTTCCCAGACCCGTCCGCACACCTCGTCGAGGAACCAGCGGTCGTGGGTCGCGACGAGCAGTCCACCGCGGAAGCCGGCGAGATGCCGGGCGAGCCAGGCGACCCCCTCGACGTCCAGGTGGTTCGTCGGCTCGTCCAGGATCAGCAGGTCGGTGTCCTGGACGAGGAGCCGGGCCAGCGCCACCCGGCGGCGTTCCCCGCCCGACATCGGCCCGACCGGGTCGTCGAGCCGTTCGAGCAGCCCGAGCCCGGCGAGTATGCCCCGCTGCCGGGGATCCACCGCCCACTCGTGCTCGGCGACGGTGCCCACGACAATCTCGCGCACGGTGCGCTCGGCGGGGAGCACGTCGGCCTGCGCCAGGGTGGCGACCCGGGTGGAACCGGCGGGCACGACCCGGCCGGCGTCCGGGGCCACCTCGCCGGCGATGATCCGCAGCAGGGTGGACTTCCCGGCCCCGTTGCGCCCGACGACCCCGATCCGTTCCCCGGCGCCGATCCCCAGGCTCACCCGGTCGAGCAGCGTCCGGGTGCCGAACGCGGCGTCGACGTTCTCGAGGCTGACCAGGACGGCGCTCACGGCGCTTCGCCTGCCCCCTCCACCATCCTGGCGCCGCTCGCCGGCCCGGAGGCCCGGCGTACCGCGCGGGCGACCCCCATCCCGGCGAGGCTTGCCGCGAGCGCGATGTTCTCCTGCGCTCCGGCCGCGAGGAAGGCGCAGGTCGGACCGGAGCCGCTCACGATCGCCCCGACGGCTCCCAGCTCCCGGCCCGCCTCCAGGACGCGGCGCAGGGACGGCCGAAGCCGCAGCGCCGCCGGCTGCAGGTCGTTGACCAGGGCGGCCCCGAGCTGACCGGGGTCGCCGGTGCGCAGCGCGGCGAGCACGTCGTCGGCGGGGGTCGGGCCGGTCCGCAGTTTGCCCTCGGTCAGCCGGTCGAACTCCTTGTAGACCGCGGGGGTGGACAGGCCGCCGTCGGCGAGCGCGAACACCCAGTAGTACTCGCCCGTCGCCAGGACGTCGGTGAGCTGCTCGCCGTGCCCGGTGCCGAGTGCGGTGCCGCCGGCCAGGGGGAACGGGACGTCGCTGCCGAGCTGGGCGGCGAGCCGGGTCAGGGTCGCCCGGTCCAGTCCGGTCTGCCACAGCGCGTCGCAGGCGACGAGCGCCGCCGCCGCGTCGGCGCTGCCCCCGGCCATCCCCGCGGCGACGGGGATGCCCTTCGCCAGGGTGAGATGAACACGTTCCGAGGTGATGCCCGCGGCCTCGGCAACCAGGTGAGCGGCCCGGACGGCGATGTTGTCCCGGCCAGTGGGGACGATGGAGACCTCCGGCGTGGGCGTCGCCGGACCCAGCGACGCCGGGTCGGCGCCCTCCCCGGACACCTCGACGGTCACGACTACGTCCCCGCCGGACCGGCCGTCCCCGCCGTCCCCGCCGCCGTCGCCGGTGGTCGATAGCCCCGAGCCGTGGAACTGCGGGGGATCGACCGACGTCGCCGAGACGTCGTCGAACAGCGAGACGGCCTGCAGCACTGTGATGATGTCGTGGTAGCCGTCCGGTCGGAGCGGTCCGACGCCGAGATGCAGGTTGACCTTGGCCGGGGCTCGCACGGTGACGGTAGCGGGGCCGGCTCCGGCGTTTCGGCGCGGACCCGGGTGGGATCGAGGCAGCGGATGCTCCTTCGCTCGGACGCACGCGCCCGCTGGGCGGCGTGGCGTTCGGTGGCGGCCGGCACCCAAACCTATCCGCCCGCGCCGGGAGCGGATGAGCGTCCGCCCGCGAAGGATCGCGAGGGGCGCAGCGAATCGGCCCCCGGCGACGCGGCGGGGACGATGCGCGCTTCCGTTCAGTAATCGTAGCTGTGCCGACGGGAACGGGTTGTTGTCCGACCGGAGAATTCGGGTATCCCTGATCGTGAACGACCGCACCGGAGAGCGCCCGGACGGATCGTCCCTCGACGTCCCGCTCCTGGTCGGACCCGACCCCTTCCACCGCTTTGGGCGCTCCGACGATGCCGGCCAGGAAGGAGCACCATGACCACCACAACCAGCGCGGCCGGGCCCGAGGCGAAGACCTCGGACGCAGGTGGTGCGCGTCGCACCACCGTGCCGGAGCGCAAGACGTCCACCGAGCTGGTGACCGGCCGGGGCCGGACGTCGATCGCGGACGCCGTCGTCCGCAAGATCGCCGGTGTCGCGGCACGCGAGGTCTCCGGGGTACACAGCCTGGGCTCGGGTGGGGCCCGCGCGATGGGTTCGTTCCGGGCCCGCATCCCCGGCGCGTCGGCCAGCGTCTCCCAGGGAGTCGCGGTGGAGGTCGGGGAACGGCAGGCCGCGATCGACCTCGACGTCGTCTGCGACTACGGGGTCTCCATCGTGGATCTGTCCCACTCGATCCGGCACAACGTCGTCACCTCCGTGGAGGGAATGACGGGCCTGGAGGTCACCGAGGTGAATATCGCGATCGACGACGTCTACATCGGCGAGGAGGAATCGGAAGAGTCGCGGCGGGTCGAATGAGTACGAACCCGACGGCGGCCGGGCCGGTGAGCGGGTTCGCTTGGGATCCGGATGCCGTGGCCCGGACCGTGCTGTCCTGTCCCGGTGTCGTCCGGCTCATCGGCGCGCCGGTCCGGCACGAGGATCGTCACCGCGTTCCGGACGGCGGGGCGGGTGCCGCGGCCGAGGTCGCGACCTACCTTCCGGGCCGCCGGGTGGAGGGGGTACGGGTACGGCCGGACGGGATCCTGGTGCAGATCGTGTGCCGGTACGGGGAACGGCTCGGTGAGCTCGCCGCCCGGGTGCGCGCCGCGGTGCTGGCGGCCGAACCCGGCTGTCCCCGGGTCGACGTCGTCATCCGTGATCTGGCGATTCCGGATCCGGACCTGTCGTGCCCGGAGGGGCCGGACGCGGCGGTGGTCGGTCCGGAGACGCTCCGTTCGGGGGTGCCGGATGCGGGGGTGGCGGAGATGGGGGCGTCATGACCTCCGATCGGCGGCAGGAGTCATCCCGACGCCAGCTCGACGCCGCCCGACGCAGGGCCGAGATCCGCGCGTTCATCCGCACGCACCACCCGGATCGGGGAGGTGATCCACAGGCGTTCGCCGCCGGCCTGCGGGCCCTGCGATCCGCGCCGGACGGGCCGGCTGGGCCGGACGCGCCGGGTGTTCCGGGCGTCCGCCTCACCACCCATCATCGGCCCACCGCCGCGGGCATCCTGTTCGCCTGGGTTCGCGGTCGCGGGCGCCGGTGTCCCGACTCCGCGCGCCGGTGGTGGTCGTACCGCTGGGTGCGGTTCGGCCCCGGCCGTGGTCCTCGGGTGCGCTGAGGCGACACCGGATCCGCGGGACCGCACCCCGGGCCCGGTTCCATGTGACGATCACGCGGGACGCCCCTCGATCTGCCGGTCCAGAGGGGCGGACCGGGTACCGCGGCCGCAGGATGGGCCGGGCTGGATGGGCTGGGAAAGGGGAAGAGCCACATGCGATCGAGCGCGCTTGGCCTGATCATCGGTCTGATCGCCGGACTCGCCCTCGCCTTCGGGGGCTTTGGCGAGTTTCTGATCGTGCTGGTCTTCGGTGCGATAGGGCTGGTTATCGGCAAGGTGGTGGATGGTGATCTCGATATCACCCGTTACGTGGGCGGTGACCGGCGTCGGGGGCGGCGGTGAACGAGAGGGAGCGTGTGCGACCGGGCCGTCCCGCGGGTAGGCGGTCAGGGGCCGGTTCCCTGCGGGTGGCGGACCGGGTTGTCGAGAAGATCGCGGCCATGGCGGCGGCGGACGTTGTCGGCGTTACCGGACCGCCACGCAGATTCCCGCGCCGTGGCGGCGCGCGGCGTCGTGGGCGTGCCGGGCGGCCACGGGTCTCGGCGAAGATGGAGGGAGCCACCGCCCGGCTGACGATGTCGTTCTCCGTGCGTTACCCGATCCCGGTCACGGAGACGGCCGAGCTGGTCCGTTGTGAGGTGCGGGACCGGGTCGCGGCGCTCACGGGTGTGCGCGTGGCACACCTGGACATCGAGATCCCGTCGCTGTCCTCCGATGGGTAGCGGCCATCTTCTGTCCCGCCGGTTCGCGTTCAGAGCACGGGTAACAAGACCACGGGTAACAGGCAAGGCTGGGCTCGGTGAGAGGAGGGTGCCGTGTGGGTGGGGCGTAGAATCGTTGCCGGACTGCTCGCCGCGCTGACCGCGGCCGCCGGGGTCATCACCGTCATCGAGATCGTGGCTGCGGCCGGCGGTGGCAGGGGCTACGCCGTGGTCGACTGGCCGGCGTGGGCGGACGGCCTGGCGGGCACGGCCTGGTCCTCCGGGGCGGTCCGACTGGCCGCGGGGATCTGCGTTCTGGTCGGCCTGCTGCTGATCTGGCTCGGAGCGCGGCGCGGAACGCCGTCCCGACTCACCGTGCGGCGCAGCTGCGCGCAGACCATTGTCTTCGTCGAGCGGCGAGGGCTTGCGCGGGCGCTGAGCTCCGCCGCCCTGACCGTCGACGGGGTGCGGGCCGCCCGGGTTCGGGTCCGTGACCGGACCGCCGACGTCCGCCTGCGTCTTCGGCCGCGTGCCGCCGGTGGCGCGCGGGAGCGCGTGGGTGCCGTCCTGGCCTCCTTGCTCGCCTCCTTCGAACTGGCTGAGCCGCTCGAGCTGCGCATCCAGGCGACCCCACCGGCCGCGGACCGGACCGTCAACGGGGCGGGACGGACCGGTGGCGGTGCGGCATGACCGAGACACGGGCAGCGGGAGGGCAGACCGCCGAGGGCCGCTCGGCGGGTGGCGGGGTACCCACGGAGCCCGGCGGTGGGCCGGCCGGGCTGTCCGAGCCACCGCCCGACCGCCTCAACCGGGTCGCCCTGGTCGGAGTCGGGTTGCTCTGCCTCGCGGCCGGTGTTCTCGCGTTGCTGGTGGGGGCCGGTGCGTTCGGAGACGACGTCGCCGACGAGGCGGTGCTCGATGCCGACACCCGTTCCTACCCGACCTCCCACACCTGGTTCTGGCTCGCCGTGGGGATCGGTTCCGGGCTGGTCGTCCTGCTCGCCCTCGGGTGGCTTCGGGCGCAGACGGCGCTGGCGGCGCGGCGCCGTGGACTCTACGTGACGGATGATGCGCTCGGCGGTGTCCATCTGTCCGCCGCGGCACTGACCGACGCCGTCGAGGACGACGTGTTCGGGATCGCGGGCGTCGAGGCGGTGCGGGCGGTGCTGCGTGGCCGGCGGGAACCCGTGCTGGAGATCGCGGTCACCGTTGTCCCGGGGCCGGGGGTCGCCGGCGTGCTCGACGACATCCGTGGCCCGGTGCTCCATCGAGCCCGGACCGCGGTCGGTCGTCCGCGGCTACCCGCCAAGGTGGAGGTCCGCCCCGCTGCCACCATCCGGCCGCAGGTGCGCTGAGGTGCGGCCCGGCGTGACCGGGCAGGGTGACCAAGGCCGCGACGCACCAAGGGTCTTGACAGAACGGGGTCGTTTCCCCCTTGCCGTGGCGCGTCCGGTACTGTGAAGGACCGCGCCGCGGTGGTTCCACCGCCCTCCGGCGCCGGATCCCCAGTTTAGGAAAGGATGAGCGCCGCCATGTCCGAGGTCCGCATCACCGCGGAGCCGCGCACCGAGTTCGGTAAGGGCGGGGCTCGTCGCACCCGTCGGGCCGGCAAGGTCCCGGCCGTTCTCTATGGTCACGGTAAGCCGCCGCGTCACATTGCGCTGCCCGCACACGACCTACTCCACGCCTTCAAGACCGACGCCGGCACGAACGTCCTGTTGACGCTCGAGCTGGCCGCGGGGACCGAACTCGCGCTCGCGAAGGACGTCCAGCGCCACCCGATCAAGGGCAGCTTCGAGCACATCGACCTCGTGCTCGTAGCCCGGGGCGAGAAGGTCGTGGCCGATATCCCCGTGCAGGTGATCGGGGAACCATACCCGGACACCCTGGTCGACCAGCAGGTCACCACGATTGCGGTGAAGGCCGACGCCACCCGGCTGCCCGGCCCGATCGAGGTCGACATCACCGGGCTCGAGCCGGGTACGAGCATTTTCGCCCGCCAGCTGGTGCTGCCGGCCGGCTCCGAGCTCGACGCCGACCCCGACCTGGTCGTCGTGCAGTGCCTGGCCAAGCGGACGAACGCTCAGCAGGAGGCCTCGCTCGGCGAGACTCCGGTGGCGGAGGAGGCCGGCGTCGCGAGCGCGTCCGTCTAAGCGGATCCGCTCCATCGCCGATGTTGTCTGCCGATGGTAACCATCCCGGCCGACGATGGGCCCTGGCTCGTCGTTGGCCTCGGCAATCCCGGACCGACCTATGCCGGCAATCGGCACAACGCCGGCTTCATGGTCGTGGACCTGCTCGCCGAGCGGACCGGGTCGCGGCTGAAGTCGCACCGTTCCCGGGCCGATGTCGCCGAGACCCGCCTGGCCGGGGCGCGGGCGGTCCTCGCCCGCCCGCTCTCCTTCATGAATCTCTCCGGCCATCCTGTCGCGGCGGCCCGGAGCTTCTACAAGGCCGAGGTCTCCCGGCTCATCGTGGTGCACGATGAGCTTGACATCCCCTTCGGGGCTGTGCGGCTCAAACGCGGCGGTGGGGACAACGGCCACAACGGTCTGCGGTCCATCTCCTCGGCGCTCGGGACACGGGACTACCTGCGGGTCCGGGTCGGCATCGGCCGTCCGCCCGGCCGGATGGATCCGGCCGACTTCGTGCTGCGGGACTTCACCCCGACCGAACGCCGTGAGCTGCCCCTCCTGCTCGAACACGCGGCCGACTCGGTCGAGATGCTCATCGCCGACGGTCTGGAGCCCGCGCAGAACCGCTATCATGCGTTGCTCTGAACCGCTCGACGGACACCGCGTGTTTCTGCCGGTCCGGTGGGCACTCCGGGTGCTTGGGTACTTCAAGTGTTGGTGTGGATGCGAAAGGTCAACGGCATGGCCGGTTGCCGGGAAACCGGGGGGCGGAGGCTTCGTGCACTGGCATGAGCATGAGGGGGAGAGAAAGGGCGGGCGAGCGCGGAGGAGTGCCGGATGCTGGCGTTGACGGCGGGCCCGCCGGCCGATGGTCGGGCATACAGCGTCGTGGCCCTCGGGGCACACGCGGACGACGTGGAGATCGGCGCCGCTGCCACGATCATGCAGTTGCTGGCCGCCCATCCGGAGGCCGCCGTGCACTGGGTGGTCTTCTCGAGCGAGGGCGAGCGCGGCTCGGAGGCGGAGGAGAGCGCGCGTGAACTGCTCGGCTCCTCGCTCGGTTCGCTGCACCTGCACGAGGTCCGGGACGGTTTCCTCCCGCGGGAGTGGAGCGGGGTCAAGGAGGTCCTGCTGCAGATCGCCCGCCAGGTCACCCCGGACATCGTGTTCGCCCCGGCGCTCGCGGATGCCCACCAGGATCACCGGGTGCTCGGCGAGCTGGCGTGGCAGGCCTTTCGCGGGGCGCTTATCCTCGGCTACGAGATCCCGAAATGGGAGGCCGACCGGCTGTCCCCCAGCCTGTACGTCCCGATCCCCGAGGAGACGGTCGGGGCAAAACTCGACCATCTCAAACGTCATTTCCGCAGCCAGCAGGACCGTGCCTGGTTCGACGACGAGACCTTCCGCGCAACCCTGCGGCTGCGCGGCGTCGAGTGCGGGACGCGCTACGCGGAGGCGTTCGACGCCCGCAAGGTGATGCTCACCTTCTGATATGTCTCCCGCCCACCGGTCTCCCGCCCACCACCCTCCTCCGTCGGCCCGGTGAGGCCCGGCGGGAAGGACTCAGGTTGGCGTCAGATGTTCCTGGATGCGACCGATGAGTGCCGCGTGGTCGAGTTCTTGTAGCACGTAGGCCCGGCCGGCTGTTCCGATCTCGGCCGCCTTCCAGGGCTGTTCCAGCAGGCCGCAGGCGGCGTCGGCGAAGGCCCCCGCGTCCTCGGCGACGAGGAGGTGGGTACCGGGCGTCCAGCCGAGGCCGCGGCTGCCGGTGGGTGTACTCACGACTGGCGTTCCCGTCGCCATTGCCTCGATCGCCTTGATGTTCACGCCGGATCCCGAACGCATCGGGTTCACCGACAGGGTGGCCGTGGCGAGGTAACCGGCAACGCTCGGCACGTCGGTGTGCAGCTCCACGCCCTCGAAGCCACCGAGCCATGCCGCTAGGCCCTCCTCCGGACGCCGCCCCACCACCTGGAAGGTCGCGTCGGGATGGCGGACCCGGATCGTCGGCCAGCAGCCGCCGAGGAACCAGCGCAGGGCTTCGATGTTGGTCGGGGTGTCCAGCGAGCCAACAAAGATCAGCTTCTTGCCGGCGCCGTCCCGAGGTGCCGGCTTCCGGCCCGGCGGGGCCGACCCGGCCGGGCCGGTGCCGGTCGGCTCGGTGCCCGTCGATGCGGTGAGGGCACCGACAGGCAGGAACGGCGGCAGGTGGAACGTCGGGATGCTCGCCCGCGTACGCCGCCAGTTGTGGTCTTCCAGCGAGATGTCCGCGATGCAGGTGATGAGCGGAGAGTGGTGCATCGAAAGCTCCGCCAGTCGCAGTTTGTGATACTCCAGCTCGTAGGCGACGGTGCGCGGCCCCGAGCTGTTGCGGGCCAGCACCCGGAAGAACTCCGAGTCGACGTTGTGCGCGCGCACCAGATGTGGCAGCTTCCAGATCCGGGCGACCTCCTCGCCGAGATGCGACGTCCGGCAGCTGTAACTGATCACGGCGTCGGCTCGTGGCGGCGTCGACTCCAGCGCGCGGCGCAACGGGCCGACCGGCCGGGAGGCGTGCATGAATGGCC
>NZ_CDWTNB010000010.1:14265-49153 GCF_977947065.1 Frankia sp. CgJB1 | reverse complement strand
TAAGGTCGGCCAACGTCTTCTCGGCGCGTTGAGAATATTTTCGTGGAGCCGCCGACGGGTTTCCAACTAGCGTGCCACGGCTGTTGCCACGTAGGCGGATTATCCACGACGGCAGAGGCAATGCTAGGAATTCGTAATGAAGTAATTAATGCAAGCCAATATGCGTCTTCGCAGGTCACGGGCTCGCGAGGACCCCGAAGTGAACAAGTTATTTCATTCCGAATCCTAGGTGGCGGACTGGGGCCTGGAGGGGGCCTGGAGGAAGAAGGAGAGCAACGTCCCCGCCAGCGACGCGCCGATCGCGATCGACCAGCCCACCGGACCGAGCGGGGTGCAACCGAAGAACTGGCTGACGCCTGGCATCTGCACGATGGCGGCCAGGACGACCGCCGAGGCGACGATGCTCAGCAGGACCGTCCGGCTGCGGCCGCCGACGAGCAGTGTCTGGCCCAGTTGCGAGCCGACGAGCGCGGCGAGGCCGACCGTGTTCGCGTGCCGTCGGCGCCCGGTGAGGCGGGCGGTGATCCAGGCACCTGCGGCGGCGAGGGTCGTGGCGACCGTCCGCACCGCGATCTCCCGGTTCAGGGCGGTACCGAGGGAGCGCTCGGGACCCTCGCCGAGGAGCTGTCCGGTCACCTCCGGATCCGGCTCGCGCAGCGCGACGGCCAGGGCCGGGGCGAGATCGGTGAGCAGATTGACGAGCAGCAGTCGCCGCGCGGACAGCGGCGATCGCCCGGTGGCCATGGCGCCGAGGAGGATGAACGCGATCTCGCCGAGGTTCCCGCCCACGAAGATGCCCAGGGCCTGGCGGACCGAGGCCCACATCGAACGGCCCTCGACGAGCACGTCGATGATCGTGTCCAGCTGGTCGTCCGTCACGATCACGTCGGCGGCGGCCCGGGCCGCCGGCGTGCCGCGCCGGCCCAACGCGAGGCCGACGTCGGCGAGCCGGATGGCGGGCGCATCGTTGGCGCCGTCGCCGGTCATCGCCACCGTCTTGCCCAGCCGCTGGTAGGCCTCCACGACCCGCACCTTGTGCAGCGGAGTGCCCCGGGCGATCACGGCCACCCTGGGCAGGACCGCGTCCAGGGCCTCGTTGTCCATGGCCTCGAGCTCGGCACCCGTCAGCATGATCTGGTTGTCGGTGAGCACTCCCAGCTCGGTGGCGATCGTCCTGGCAGTGGCCGGATGGTCTCCGGTCATCATCAGCACCTGCACGCCCGCGGCGCGTAGCGCCTCCAGCGACGCCCCGGCCGTGGTCCGGACCGGGTCGGAGAGGACAAGGAAGCCGAGGAAGGTCAACTCGGCCACGCTGTCATCGGTGAGTCCCTCGTCCGCCGGTCGGGGCGCGGAACCCAGGTCGCGATCGGCCACCGCGAGGACGCGGTAGCCCGCGCCCGCGAGCCGGCTGTGCTCCTGGATGAGCTTCGCCCGCCGGCAGTCGTTCAGCGGTGCCGTGCCGTCGGCGGTCCGGAGGCGGACGCACCGTGGCAGCAGCACCTCGGGCGCCCCCTTGACGCTCAGCAGCGTGGTCGTGCCGGCATCCCCCACTGCCGCGTGGTAGCCGCGGCCCGGCTCGAAGGGAAGCGAGGCCGTCGGCGACCACACGGCGAGACCGTACTCGCGGGTCACCGCAGCCGCGGCCGCTCCCTTCTGCACCGCGCGGTCGGTCGGATGCGGCAACTTCTTCTTTCCTTTGCCGCGCGGCGTGGCGCGTAGCCCGGCGGCCAGCACCCGCCGATGCGTCGGTCCGAACTCGGTCGCCGCAGCGGTATGCGTGCCGTCCGAGACGGCGTGCAGGCGGATCCTGCCCTCGGTGAGCGTTCCGGTCTTGTCGAAACCCAGCACGTCCACCCGGCCGAGGGTCTCGATGGTGCGGGGGTTGCGTACCAGCGCGCCCCGCGCCGAGAGCCGTCGGGCGGCGGAAAGTTGGGCGGCGGTGGCGAGGAAGGGCAGCCCTTCGGGCACCGCCGCGACGGCGAGCGCTACCCCGGCGCTGAGGGTGTCCCGGATCGGCAGGCCACGGATCAACCCGGAGGCCAACAGTGCCCCGGCGGCGCCGAGCGCCACCGGAATGGTGAGATCGGTAATTGTGGACAGTCGCGCCTCGACGCCGCTGAGCCGGGCGGGACCGGCGGTCGCGGCCATGCTGCGCCCCGCCTCGGTGGCCGGGCCGGTGGCCACCACCACGCCGGTGCCCCGCCCGCCGGCGACGGTCGTTCCTTCGTAGATCATCGAGGAGCGGTCCGCCAGGTTGGCGGCTGCTACTGGTCCGGGCGACTTCGTGACCGGCATGGACTCGCCGGTCAGCGACGACTCGTCGACGTCGAGTCCCGTCGTCGACAGGAGCCGGCAGTCCGCGGGGACGACATCCCCGGCCCCGACCATGATGATGTCGCCCGGGACCAGGTTGTCCGCCGGCAGCTTGGTCTCCTCCCCGTCCCGCAGCAACCGGGCCGGAACCGCCGAGACAGCGAACAGTCGGGCGAGCGCCCGGTCCGCCCGTAGCTGCTGGACCGCGCCGGCGAACGCCGAGCCGATCGCGACGCTGAGCACCAGACTGGCGTCCAGCACGGAACCGGTCGCGGCCGACAGCGCGGCGCCGCCGAGGAGGACGGGGGTGAGCGGGTTGGCCAGCTCGGCCGCGAACGCCCGGACGAGGCTGGGCGCGGTCGCCTGCATCGACACCGCGCCGTCCTGGCGGCGTCGCGCCGCATCCTCGGTGGACAGTCCACCCGGGCGGCTGTCCAGCCGAGCCAGGCAGTCCTCGGCTGGCAGGATGTGCCACGGGGTACGGGGGACCGCGAGCGGCGGGGGGCGGCGACCCAGTTCCCGCGCCGCCCAGATCCCCTCGCCGAGGGCGGCGGTGACCGCCGCGGTGACCATTGTCATGGCCCGGGACACCAGCCGCGAGTCGGCCCCGGTGAGCATGGCCAACGCGCCGGCACCCGAGCCCACCTGGGCGAGCCGCACCGCGTGCTGGCTCACCCGGGCGGCCGCGGCGACCGCCTCGACCACGAGGCTGGCGGCGGCCAGGTCATTCCCGACCAGGATGTGCGCCCCCCAGACCGGCGAGCCGTCGTGGCCGTTCACGCCGACGCCGCAGTCCGCGGTGCCGACCGCGGCCCGTCGGCGGGACACGACCAGGACGCCGCCGCGCTCGGCCTGCAGACCGCGGATCGCGCCGACGAGCCGGTCCCCCCCGGGTACCCCGGGAAGGTTGGTGTCCTCCGCTGTTCCGCCGGCGCCGGCGGGAAGGTCACCGGCGACGAACACCGCCCGCCCGGAACGGCGGCAGGCGGCCAGCAGGTGGTGGCTCCCCTCCGCCCGCCCGGGTACGATCGACACGATCGCCATCAGCCTGCTGCCCTGAGCCAGACCGAGCACCGTGTCCGCCCCGGACCGGGCCAGTTCGCGGCGCTCCCGGACACCGGTCCGGCCGCGCAGGCCGAGCTGTTCCACCGGCCCGAGGGCCCAGCCCTCCGCGGTGGCGACGGTGCTGATACCGGCCGGACGGAACAGGGCGTGCGCGCGGACCGCGACGTCGCTGCGGTCCGCACCGGCCAGCGGCACGACGTCGGCGATGATGCGTTCCTCGCTGCGCAGGACGTCGGCGTCGATGACGATGGTGTCGACGCGGTCGAGCACCCGCAGGGCCGCCGAATCCATGACGTGGACGCAGCGACGCGCCAGGACGCGGGTCAACTGGGCGGCGAAGCCCTCCCGCCCGACCCGGGCCGGGCGTGGCAGCGAGGTGGCGGCCAGCGCCGCGGCACGGCGCGGATTCCCGGTGGCGGCGGTGGCGGCCGCGAACCCGCCGAGTCCGGCGAGGTCGGCGTAGCGCTCCACGGGACCGTCCGGCAGCGGCCGCGGCCGTTCGGTCACCACCGGCTCGGCCGCGGCCCAGTCCGGATGACCGAGCAGCTCGTCCCGAGCCGCCAGGAAGGTGTCTCGGCGCGCACGCGCCTCGCCCAGCATGACCATCCGGTAGCCGGCGTCGACCGCGAGACCGAGATTCCCCTGCGCCAGGGCGAGGGCACCGGCATTGACCAGCCTGAGGACGACGTCAGCCCGGCCCGCGCCGAGCATCTGCTCCACCCACCGGCGTAGCCGGGGTTGAGTGTCGACGAGGGTGACCAGCGATGCGATCTCGATGGGCAGCGGCACCGCCCGGGCGAGCCGGCCCGCTGACGCCAGCGCGAACGCGACCCCGTCGGCGGCCAGTGCCGTGGCCGTCCGGCGGATCGGCGCCGCGAACCTCGGTACCGCTCCCGGCCTCGGTTCGAGCGCGACGCCCTCCACCCGGCCGAGGGCCGCGACCAGATCGTCAAGGGCGGGGGGCGGTTCGGCGAGCCCGATCAGGACACATTGCAACGGCTCGTTGACCCGGGCCCACGCCACCCCGGGCTGATTCTCCAGTACTCGTTCCACCTGCCGGCGACGGGATTCGCCGGCCGGCCCGGAGATCCCACGGACCCCGAGACTGAGGAGGCGGTAGGCGCCGGCCTTCTCCCGCGGTTCGCCGGCCGCCGTGGAGCCGGCGATCTCGTGATCGACGCTGTCGTGATCGACGGCGCGGGGCGCGGGGGGCCCGAGTGCGGGGGAACCGGGCTTCGAAGCCGGACTCCACCCGGTCCGGGCATGGGCGAGAACCGTATGGGCGAGAACCGGCTGGACCACCGCCCCCAGGAGGGCGCTCGGCACGCGCAGGACGGTCCGGGCTGCGGGCAGACGCATCCGCGCGGCCTCCTCCTCCTCCTCCTCCTCATTGCGTGATCATCGCGTGCGGCGGGCGCGGGCCACGGCTGCCTCGTAGTCCTACCGACTACCCTCTCCGCCCGCTTACTAACTGATCGTTCTAGGCGGTCGGTTAGAACGAGGACCGGACGCCGTGGCTCTGCACCGCCCCCCGGGCGGTGGCCAGCGCCCGGGGCGAGAAGATGATGTTGGACTGGTCCATGAAACTGAAGGCGAACAGCCCGTCCAGGCTGAGCTTGCGCGCCTCGTCGCCGGCGAGCAGGGCGTGCATGTCCGCGTCCCAGACCGCCTGCGACCCCGACTTGAAATGCGCCACCATGACCGGGCCGTACTGTCCCAGCAGCTTCGTCATGTTCCGCACGTCGGCGGCGTTGGAATCGTTCCCCATCGCCTGGAAGCTCTGGAAGTCCGACGCCCGCAGCACGTCCGCGAAGTGTGTGATCAGGGAGCGGCCGTCGCCCTTCACCGGATCGTCCCAGCGGCTCTGCCAACCGCCCCAGCCCAGCGACACCCGGGCGTTGGGCGCCCCGGCATGGAAGATTTCCTGGGTCGCCAGGTACCGGTCCTGCAGAGCCCGGTAGTAGTTCGTGGTCTCGGGCGTGGCGGCCCACTCGTTGGACTGGCACGGATATGTCTGCAGCTCGGTGAAGAGCGTGACGTAGAGCGCCGGGCCGTTCGCGGGCCCGGCGAAGATCGAGGCGAGCTCGCGGGCGTCGGCGAGAAAGGCGCCGGACAACGGGTACTCCCGGCCGCAGGCGGGGCCATGGGAGGTCTGGAAGGTCCCCACGCTGCCGGTGCCGTCGAGCCAGACGACGAGATGAATGCCGTGTCCGGAATGGTAGACTTCGGGAATCAGGTCCGCCTGCCACTTCCGTAGGAAGCTCAAGTCGCCTGGGCCATTGTACCAGGTGGTGAGAAAGTCCAGGTCTCCGGCGAGCGGCGAGGCGAGGGCGCTGTCGAGCGCCGGCCCGAGGCCGAAGCGCAGCTTGCCCGGCTGGGTCGCCGGGACGGGTCGGATTCCCGCCGCCAACTCCCGCCGCCAGGGGCCGGGCCGCGGATCCCCGTCAGCGAGTGGTCCATGGGCGTCGTGTGGTGTATGGGCGGCGGGTAGGCCGGGAAGACTGACCGCGCTGGTGGGCCCTGGCCTGTCCGGGCTGCTGTCGTTGTGGCCGCGGTGTTCGTGACCGAGGGTCGCGACAAGAACGGCACTCATGGCGAGGAGGACGAGTACGCCGGGATGTCGGGACAGTCGACTACGTATGGACACGATCCTCCTGCCGCGGCTGCCGGGTAGCGGCGAAAGTGTAGTTGATTAGACGCGCATCGGAGTTATTTTTTGCGGGCGAGTCGAGCGGAGCGGGTGAGGGAATCCGACGATGATGGCGTTTCCTGGCATCGCCCCGTGGCGCGCCTGGCGCGCCCGCCCGCGCGGAACCCCGGCTGAGCAGGAGAAGCATGACCGCCGACCCGGATCTTCGGATGAGCACCGCTCTCATCACCGGCGCATCCTCGGGCATCGGCGCGGCGTTCGCCGAGGCGTACGCGGACCGTGGAGCCCGGCTCGTCCTCGTGGCGCCGTCCGAACCGAAGCTGTGGATGGTCGCGGAGCGCCTCGCTGCCCGGTACGGCACCGAGGCGCACGTCATCGCGGTCGACCTCGCCGACGAGCGTGGTCCGGACCGTCTCGCCGAGGCGGTCGCCGAAGCGGGCCTGGAGGTCGACATCCTCGTCAACAACGCCGGGTTCGGGACACGCGGCCCTTACCATGAGCTGTCCGCCGACCGGGATCATCGTGAGGTGATGCTGAACGTGGTGGCCGTCGAACGGGTCGCGCACCTGTTCCTGCCGGGCATGGTGGCCCGGGGCCGCGGCACGGTCATCAACGTCTCCTCCACCTCCGGGTTTCCAGGCCGTCCCGTATATGGCCGTCTACGGGGCCTCGAAGGCCTTCGCCCTGTCGTTCTCGATCGGCCTGTGGGCCGAGTACCGTCGGCGGGGGGTCCGCGTCCTCGCGTTATGCCCCGGACCGACCGACACCGAGTTCTTCGAGGTGCTGGGAACCCGGATGTCCGCCGGTGGCCGGTTGCGGACCACGGACGAGGTGATCGCCACCGCGTTCCGTACCCTCGACCGCGGCCAGGCGTATGTCATCGACGGACGGCTGAACTACCTGGCCTCCAATGCCTCCCGACTGCTGCCGCGCGGACTGGTTGCGCGGATCACCGAACGGGTACTGCGCCCCGGCCGCTCGCGGCCGCCGGACCCGCCGACGTCAGTCCGCCGAGTTCGGCTACCAGCTCGTAGGAGCGGATCCGGTCCGCCAGCCGGGTGACGTTGGTGACGACTATGACCTCGTCGGGGCCCGTCTCGTCGAGCAGTGCGTCGATCCCCGCGCGAACCGTCACTGGGGAGCCGACGATGTGCGAGGCGGTGGCGGCCTCCGCGATCGACCGCTCCCGCGAGGTCCACGGGTAGGCTGCGGCCTCCTCGGGCGAGGGGAACACCCCGGGGCGGCCGGTACGCAGCCGCAGCATCGCCAGCCGCTGCGGTCCGGCCAGCCACTCCGCGCGCTCGTCGTCGGCGGCGCAGAATACCGCGGCGGCGACGAGCGCGTACGGTCGCTCCCGGCCGGGCGAGGGACGGAAGGACTTCCGGTAGAGCTCCAGCGCCGGCACTGTGTTCACCGAGCTGAAATGGTGCGCGAACGCGAACGGCAGGCCGAGCATGCCGGCCACCTGGGCGCTGTAGCCACTCGATCCCAGCAACCAGATGGGCGGCACCTCGGCCCGCGGGAACGCGGTGACGCCGTGCCTTGGGTGCGAGTCGGGGAAATCCCCCCCGGCCAGAAAGGTCGTCAGTTCGGCGAGCTGCGCGGGGAAGTCGTCGATGGCCGGCAGGTCGCTGGTGCGGCGCAGAGCCCGGGCGGTCGCGGGATCGGTGCCGGGAGCACGGCCGATACCCAGATCGATCCGTCCCGGGAAGAGGGTGCCCAACGTGCCGAACTGTTCGGCGATGGCGAGTGGCGCATGGTTGGGCAGCATCACCCCACCGGACCCCACCCTGAGGGTGGTGGTGGCCGCGGCAACCTGGCTGATGAGGATCGAGGTCGCCGAGCTTGCGATCCCCGGGATGCCGTGATGCTCGGCCAACCAGTATCGGGTGTATCCGAGCCTTTCGGCATGTCGGGCGAGTTCGAGCGTCCCGCGGACCGCGTCGGTGGCGGGGACGCCGGTGCCCATCGGGACGAGATCCAACACGGACAAGGGGACAGGTCGGGTCGGGCTCACGGCTGGTTGCAACGAAGCATCCGGCCGCGCTCTTCCCCGGGCACCGGGTACTTCCCCGGGCACCCCGGGGGCCATCAGCCGCCGACCGTCTCCATGTAGTCCTCGGCCACCTCGTCGAGATCGTCCGTCGGATAACCGAGGGCGACGCGCACCCGCCGCCGGCCGACCAGCAGGAGATCGAGCATGAAGTCGGGGACCGTGGCGTGTTCGCAGCGGTGGTAGCCCATGGTGAACCAGGCGTGGGCGTCGGTGAGCAGGCCGATTGACTCCAGGCTCTCGGCCACGGCCTCGTAGACGCCCGGATCGACCGACCGGGACGCCTTCAGCTCGGCCCGCAGCGCGGCCGCGTCGTCCGGCTGCCCGTTGCGCAGCAGGCCGTCATGCAGCCAGACGCGGGGATCGACCAGGCAGCCGCCGCCGTCTGCCACCGCCGCCCGGTAGCAGCGGATCGACTCGTCCCAGTCGTCCGCAAGCCCGTACTGGCTGCCCGCGTCGACCAGCAGGGACGCCCGGGTGACGCGTTCGCCGTGCGTCTCGCTCTGTTCGGCCAAGGCCTCCAGAGTGGCCGCCGCGCCGCGATGGTCGCCGTTTCCCGCGGCCTTGAAGACGATCTCGTCTACGTCGTCATCCGAAAGGCCGTCATCCGAAAGCATGGGAATAGTGTCACTCCCGGTCGTGGGGTCGGCACGCGGGTGGCGTGCTCGTCGATGGCGGTCTCACATGCTACCCGTCGGCCGGATCAGTGCCCGTCGGCCGGATCAGGATCGACGGGCCATTTTGAGGGTCTTCTCCAACTGGTCGCGGTCCACCTCGGCGACCCGGCCGTTCGTCGGGACGGTCGGGATGTGGCCACCGCCGAGGACGAGGTCGGTGGTGTGTCGCAGGCCCATGTCCTTCTGCTCCACGTCCAGGATGGCCTCCTCGACCCGGTGGAGCTTCTCGATCCTGGAGACCTTCGCCTCGACCTGGGCCGCGACGATGCGCAGCCGCCGTTCGGCCTTGGCCAGCCGCCGTTCGAGTCGACGGTCGACGATGTTGGGCATCGGCTCGTCCCGTTCCGTCGGGTCGTGCAGGTAGAGTTCGACCGCGACGGCGACCAGCGGGATCAACGCCTGGAACACGATCATCGCGCTGCCGGTGCTCTCGCCGGCCGGTCCCTGGGTGCGTACCAGCACCCCGGCGATGGACAGCAGCAGGAAGATCGCGGTGGTGAGGGTCAGGGCCAGCGGCGACGATTTCGACTCCACCAGCTGCTCGCGGATCTCCGGATCGATCTTGAATCGGCCCGCGTCGGCGTCGGCGAGCATCTGCTTCTGGGCCCGCGCGAGGATCGACGCCTTGATGCCGTGGGCGAGCGCCACCCCGGCGATGAACACGGCGACCCCCAGCAGGCCGCCCAGCCACCATTCGGGCCTGTACCCGCCGACGTCGGCGAGGACGGAGTAGGACTGGGCGAAGACGTAGAAGTCCAGCGCCGCGAGCACCGTCAGCACCGCGGCCCGGGCCGGGCCCGCCAGCGCCATCTGCGGGATGCGTTCCTGCACCCCGACGCTGCGCCACAGCCGGCCCTGTTCGACCTTGTTCTTGATCAGCTCGGTCCGCTGCTCCCGGCGTTCGGCCCGGGAGTCGATCTCCATCCGGAGTTCGGCGATCAGCTCTTCCAGGGTCCGCCCGTCGGCCCGGACCGCAGCGCGGACCTCCTGGACCTCCGCGTCCTCAAGGCTCTTGAGGACCTTCGGGCGGGTCTCGGCGCCCGCCAGTGCGATGTCGGCGTCTCCCACCCGGCGGATGAGCTGCTTGGCCAGACGCCCTGGCTGGTTTCCCCTACGCAGCACCTTGGAGGTTCCTACTTTCCGATCTCGGTCCTTCCGGGTTCGACCGGACGGGTTCGACGGGACATTCGACGAGAGGTTCCACGGAGCTGTCGGCGGCGTCGTCGGCTGCTGGTCGGTGTGGTCGGTGTGGTCGGCGGGTCAGTCGATCGGACGGGCGAAGGTGCCGCCGACGAAGCAGAGCATGGCGCAGACGATGCCGAGCACCGAGGCGACCATCGCCTCGCGCGCACCCTGGGCCTCGTCACCGGAGAAGACCATGGTCAGTACGAGCGTGCCGACCCCGACGACCGCACCGACGGCCCCCAGCAGGAATCGTCGCTGGATGGTCTCCCGCGGCGGCAGCCTGGACAGCGCGTCGATCGGGGCGATCCGGCCAGCCCGGGCCTGGTTGCCCACGCGACGGCGGATGTCGCGCAGTCGGAAGGTGTTCCCGGTGATGAAGAAGCTGAGCGCGGTCACGATCATCGAGCCGGTGACGGAGACCTTCGCGAACGGCGACGACAGGGTCAGCCAGACCCAGATCTCCAGCACCGCGAGCATGAGCAGACAGCTGGTGATCACGACCGTCGAGCGCATGAGGGCCGGGCTGAAATGCTGCTCCTCGGGCTCGTGAAGAACACCCATGGGTCGCCTCCTTGCGTGGGTTTCCACCGGTGCTGTCGCGATCATCAGTGGCTCGGATGTGTCGGCGTGGTGCGCGCCGCGGCGGATGCGGGCGGGGTGTTCCGGGATCTCGGGTGCCCCGGCGACGGTCGCGGCTGGACCGGAAGTAGCGGTGAGAGTGGTCAATGCAGTGCCGCTTTCGACGGGACCGGGCTGGTCGGGGGCATGAGGATGACGACGCCGGGTGTCCGGTCGGGGCGGAGCCGTCCTAGCTGCAGTCACTGCTGATCCGTCGGCACAGCTCGCCCTTGAGATAACGGGCGAGGTCCTGCTGCGGGCGGTCCGCCGATCCCTCGTTGACGCCGATGAAACGCACCTTAGCCGTTTCCGACGGAGGTGATCTGCTTCGTCTCGACGCACCGTTTGACCAGTGCCTCGGCGATCGACACGGAGGCCTTCTTGCCGTCGACGTTGAGGCAGTCGGACTCCTGACCGGTACCCAGGAGGTCCGTCCAGACCAGCACGGTCACCTCGTCGACCTTCACGTCGGGCGTGGAACGGACGGCGTTGATCTCATCGTTGATGCCGGCAAGCAGGCCCGTCACGCTGCCCTTCGGGCTGATCTGCTCGGTTTGGATGATGTGGTCGATCTCCTGGCTGAGCACCTTCGACGCGGCGAGCCGGTCCTTCTCCTCGCGCTGGTCGTTGTTCCGAGTGATCTGGAACATCCGGTCGCCGTGGAAGCAGTCCGAGTAGGTCATCGGGCCGCCGCCGCTGGCGACCAGCCGGATGTACTCGCCGTTCTCCAGCGCGGTGTCGAGATAGGGCTGGGCCCGGGCGGTCACCCGCCCGGCCGTCTCGGGTGAGTTGTCGGACAGGTCGAGAAGGATCAGTAGCAGGGATGCGCCGTTGTCCGGCGCCTTCTCCTGGTATCGGGTGCAGTCCAACGGAGCGGAGGCGTCGGCCTTGCCCAGTAGACCGCCGGTGTTGCAGGCGGTGAGCATCGGCGCCGCGAGCAGCGTCGCCGCGACCAGGCCGGCGAGCCGCCTGCGCCGGACCCGTCGCCGCGGCCCGGCAACCATCAGATCGTCCTTGGTCGCATCCTCGGCCGCCGCCGTGGGAGCGACGGGAACAGCGACGGGAACATTGCTCGTCATCGCAGCACGATCTCCACTCGGCGCCGGCTCGCGTCGGCGACGCCGTCCTGCGCGCCTTCCTCGCCCTTGCCCTTGACCTCCAGCACCGAGCCGGGGATGCTCTGAGTCGCAAGCCACGACTCGACCGCCCTGGCGCGATCCTGCGACAGCCGTAGGTTGTCCTCGGTCCGACCCAGCCCATCGCTGTACCCGATGACCGCGATGTGGCCGGGGTGTTCACGGATCGACGGCAGGATCTGCCCCAACGCGGTCACGGCCTCCCTCCGGAGCTCACTGCTGTTCGAGTCGAACAGGTAGTCGGCGCTGACCGTCGTCACCTGGCTGCCGTCCGGCTGGGTGATGAACTTGCTCAACGGCGGCAGGGGATCAGCCTCGACGGCGGGCGCGATCCGGGTGGCCCGTGGCACCGGGGTGAACGAGGCGGTGTCGCCGCCGCTGGAAGAGCACCCGGCCACGAGCATCAGTGCCGCTGTCATGACCACGCCCGCGCACGCGCGGGCGGCCGGATTGCCGCGTCGCCTGAACGTGACATCTCCGGGTGTGGAGTGAGCGTGATACACGGTCTGCCCCTAACGGCGAATCCGGGGCTCACCATAACGGGGGGGATCGGGCCGTCTCACCGCACCCTGGGGCGTTGTGTGCATAGTGTGTCAGCCCGTTGCCGCGTTGAGTCGGCGGCCTGGTGTGCGCCGCATTCGTACTGATCGGCGCCCGATGCCCCGGAAGGGAGCTGAGTTACGAAGATTGAGGTGGAGGGGACGTACCTGCCCCGGATCGGTCCCCACTGCCCCCAGGTCCGCTCCTGGCCGGGAGGCCATTCCGGTTCGATGACGTCGAGCAGGATCAGTCCCGCGGCGACGATCTCGCGGACCCGGTCGCCCATCGTGCGGTGCGTCTCGGTGTAGATCGCGGTGCCCTGCTCGTCGTGCTCGGTGTAAGCGCGTCGGTCGAAGTAGCTGTGGAAGACCCGCAGGCCGTTCTCGTCCGGGTCATCCGGCAGGCACCAGACGAACGGATGGGTCGTGGAGAACACCCAGCGGCCACCCGGCCGCAGCACCCGGGCGATTTCCCGCATCACGGTGCCACTGTCGGCGACGAACGGGACCGCGCCGAACGCCGAGCAGGCCACGTCCACGCTGGCGGCCGCGAACGGGAGCGCCGCGGCGTCCGCCTGGACGAGTGGCACGTTGATACCGGTGCGGATCCCGAGCGCGCGGGCCTGGTCCAGCTGACCGCCGGACAGGTCGAACCCTACCACCCGGGCGCCCTGCCCGCGCAGCCAGCGGGCGCACTGCGCGCCGCCGCAGCCGACTTCCAGGACCACCTTGCCGGCGACGTCGCCGAGCAACCCGATCTCGGACTCCCGCAGTCCCTCCGGGCACCAGCAGAAGTCGCTGTCGCCGAGGAACGCGCCGTGCTCCGACTGGTAGTCCGCCGCGGCATCGTCCCAGTAGAAGCGGCTCGCCCGGCGGGCCGTGCCCGGGTCGATGTCACGGTAGCCATAGGCTGGCAGCGGCGCGGAGCCGTCCTGATCGGCGTGGCTCGGGCTGGTGCGGTCGGTCGGGCCGGTGGTGTCGGTGCTGTCGATTGTGCCGGTGCTGCCGGCGATGTTGTCTGGACTTTTCACGGTGACCCATGCTGGCACCCGGGCCCGCGGCCACACCGCTCGAGATGGGCGTTAGGTCACGATCGGGGCCTGTTTACGAAGCGTGATGGGTGACGGCCGTGCCGATCACCGCGACCGCGTCGTCGATCATACTTGCCCGCAGCGCCGTGACGGGCGGGAAGAGCGTGCGGGTCGGGGTGCGGACCGGTATGGACCGCAGCTGGCCGGATTCGTCGGACACCGTGGTGACCACCTCGTGCCAGTGCGGGACGCCCCTGGGCACGCCGGCGTCGAACAGCTCGGTGGCCGTGGTGATGCCCAGGCTGCGTTCGCGGCGGCCGCCGGGGGCCGTGGGATCGACGAGAACACGCGACACCCGGTAGGAGGCGCCCTGCGTGGCCGACGGTTCCCATCGGAGCAGGACCGCGCCGTCCTGCTCCACCGCGGTGAGCTCCATCGGGGCGGCGGGATAGCCGGTCTGCGGCGCGTCGGGATCGACGTGCCCGCCGGACACCTGGCTGGGCACCTGGGTGGGCGCCGCTCCGGCGGTGGGCCCTGGATGCCAGGACAGCTCGTCAACGTGGGCCGCCCGACGCGGCGGATCGGCCTGGGCCGCCCGGGTGAGCAGCTCGCGCGCCCGGGCCGGGGTCATCCGCCGGCCGGGGTCCTTCTCCAACAGGCCGTCGAGCACCGCGGCCAGCTCGCCGGCCCGGTGCGCCGGGGCGGGCGGGTGCAGCAGGATGGCCGCGAGCATCGCGCCGAACGTGTCCCGCTCGAACGGCGGCCGGCCCTCGACGGCGAAGTACAGCGTGCCGCCCAGGCTGAACAGGTCCGCCTCGAAGGTGGCGGGCTGGTTGTTCAGCCGCTCCGGCGCCATGTAAAGGGGGGTCCCGAGGACACCGGTGACGGTGAGGGTCGGGTCGCCGTCGCCGGTGGCGATGCCGAAGTCGGTGAGCACGACCCGTCCGTCGGTCCCGATCAGGACGTTCGACGGCTTGACGTCACGGTGAACGATGCCATGCGCCCGTGCCGCGACGAGGGCGTCGAGCACCGCGGTCCCGATCCGGGCGACCTCGGCGACGGGCAGGGGCCCGTCGGACCGGACCACCTCGAACAGGGACCGAGACGGCACGAGCTCCATCACGATCCAGGGCAGGCCGTTCTCCAAGAGCACGTCGAGGATGGTGACGACATGCGGATGGCTGCGAAGCTTGGCCGCGTGGCGCGCCTCCCGCAGGGCGCGTTCGACCCGGTCCGCGCGTTCGGCCTCGGCGACTCCGCCGGCGAACTCGATCTCCTTGAGGGCTGCCTCGGTCTCCAGCACGGAATCGAAGGCACGCCACACCGTCCCCATCGCACCCGCACCCAGCCGCGCGACAAGTCGGTATCGGCCCGCCACCATACGGTTGCCTACCGGAACGGTAGCCACGACACCCCCTTGGCTTCCTCCATTGTCGCAGGACAGCTTCCCAGGTGGACGGAAATATCGAGACGCTGCCGGGCAGCCCGCTCGCCGGGAGCCCGTGGACCCGGGCACCCGCGTGACCCCGGGCCGGGGTCGGGTCGGGTGAGGCCGGGCTGGGCCGGGGGCGGGTCGGTCAGGACGGGTCGGGGCGTTCCGGCACGAGACGCTGGCCGGGGGCCGCGGCGCCGGGCGGGCGCAGGGTCGCCTCGGCGGTGTCCGTGCCGGCTTCCCCACCGGTGTTCGGGTGGGAGGCCGGGTGGGTCAGTTCCAGGAGCCGGTGTGACCCCCCCGGCTCGCCCGGCCCGCCCGGCCCGTCGGTTCCGGGCCGACCCCCCGGGGCCGGCCGGGACGGCGCCATGGCGCCCGCGAAGGCCGTGGCGACGATCAGGGCGCCGGCAACCGACAGCAGTACCCGATTCGGCTCGTCGACATCCAGGACGCGCGCGAGCAGCAGACCGGCCCCTGACCCGCTCACCGCCGCGGCCACGGTCGTCAGGACGCCGATCCGGCGGTCACTCAGGAAGGTCATTTGTCCGCAGATGAAGCCGATCATCGTGGCGGCCACCGGTCCAACGACGGCATGGCCGGTCCGCTCGGTCCCAGCGGCCCAGACCCCGGCTGCAGCGGCCAGACCGGTCAGGGTGAGCAGCGCGGTCAGGACCGATGACCGTGACGAGGACCGGAAAGGACGTGAAGGACGTGAAGGACGCGCGGGCCCGGCTGGGGGAAATGGCGGCGTCGGGACGGGTGGGGGTTTGGGGGGAGGGGTTGCCGGCGGGCCGGGATTCGGGGTCGGCCGGGTCTGCTCGCGGTTCGGTTCCGCGGCCGTGACCGGGGGGACGCCGTTGCTGGCGTCGGCCGTCTCCCCGGGGGAGAGCCGCTGGGTGAGCAGGCGGACGAGCTCGCCGGCGGAGGGCCGGTGCCCGGGGTTCTTTGTCAGGGCGCGGCGAACGGGACCGAGCAGCCGCTCGGGCACGCCGTCGAGCTCCGGTTCGGTCGAGCTGATGTGCAGTGCCACGATCTCCGGCGCCTCGCCGCGGAAGGGGCGTCGCCCAGTCGCGGCGAAGACCACGCAGCATCCCCAGGCGAAGACGTCCGCGGCCGATCCCGCCTGCTGGCCGTTGATCTGCTCGGGGGCCATCCAGGCCACGGTCCCGACGAGTTCGCCCGCCTGGGTGTCGCCGGTGTAATCGGCCGACCGGGCCACCCCGAAGTCGATGACCTTGGGACTGGCCCAGGACATCACGATGTTCGCCGGTTTGAGGTCGCGATGCACCACGCCGGCGGTGTGGATCGCCTCGAGGGCCGTGGCGAGACCGATCGCGAGCCCGTCCAGAGAGCGGCCCGTGAGCGGGCCGCTCTCTGGACGGCGGCGTGCAGGGTGGGGCCCGCCACGTATTCGGTCGCGAGCCAGGGCTTCGGCCCGTCCACCTCGGCCCTGATCACCCGGGCGACGGTATCGGCCTGCACGTCCCGGGCAGCCGAGACCTCGGAACGGAAGCGGGCACGGAACTCGGGGTCACTGGCATGCACCTCGTGCGGCACCTTTACCGCGACGGGTTGGTCGTCCGGCCCGAATCCCAGGTAAACAACGCCCATGCCGCCGGCGCCGATGCGATTGTGCAGGCGATAGGGCCCTATCACCCGCGGGTCGGTGTCGTTCAGTGGTCTTAGCACGGCTGGTCCTCGAGCGTCCCTGTCCCCGGCAGCACTGTCCCCGGCGGCGCTGCCTTTGGCGGCGCTGTCACGTCGCACCACAGCCCGGTGGGCGTCGGAATCTCTGAACGTAGTATTCCGTGGCGGCCCGATGCAACGGTATATAGCAGAAAAGCGGTCCTTTGTAGACGGACAGCGCGTCCGGGACCGTCCGTCCCCCGGGGTTGTCGCCCCACAGCGCCTCTGCGTAGTCCTGCGGATCCCGGAACAGTTCGGCGGTCGCCCGCCTGACCAGTACCGGATCGGCGTCCGCATGGGCGAGCAGGCCGTTGGGGATTGTGACGGTCCGGACCGGCGGGATCTCCCGGTAGTCGTCGGGCCCGAGGCTTCCGGTGCCGAAGACCGGCCCGGCGAAGAAGTGCCCGCGGGACCGGTAGAACTAGTCCCAGTCGGCGGTGATGCCGTCCTGGTAGCTTGGACAGGTCGAGCAGGCGCAGCCGGGCGCCACCGGCGATGGCGTTCTTGATCTGCCGGGTTCCGGCTCCGCCCGCCCAGACCACCGCGTTCACCTTCCCGGCGGACAGGCGGCGCAGGGCCTCGTCGATGGAGGATTCGTCCAGCTCGCCGCGGCAGTCCTCGGACAGGGCCACCCGCAGGAGCACCTCGCTGATCTGCCGGACCCCCGATCCCGGCCGGCCGGCGGCGATGGGTCGATGGCAGAGATCGGCGAAGCGGGTGATGTCGACGTCATCCGACCTGCTGGTGGGGCCGCGCACGATCACGTGCAGCAGGTCCTGATGGACGGGGCCGAGGGTGCGCAGACCCGCCACCGGGTGGCCACCGCGGTTCGGATCGAACTGGTTGACCCCCTCCGCCGCGTCGACCGTCGTGTTGAGCTGCGCGATCACCAACCCGCAGACGCGGCTGTCGGGTGATTCCAGGTCATAGATGTTCTCCGTGGAACCCGCTGTTTCCACGACGTCCACGTCGAAGTGTTCCGGGGCGGCTTGCAACCGGGTCCGCAGTACCCGGGCAAACTGATTCTAGGGTGACCCGACGTTGCCGGTGAAGATCTGTACCGAAGCACAGGCGGATCGGCCCGCCGGCGGCCAGGCGGCCGCCCTGGAACGATCGGACGTGGCAACGACCGAAGTGACGACGGCGACGGCGAGAACCACACCGATCACCACGGTGAGGCGTTGCCGTCGGGTCAGCCTTTCCGGCCGGGACCCGGCCGGTTGGTCCGTCGACACCGCGCATCCTCCGCTCTGGGATGTGGATCACTGACGACCATGGTCGCGGAATGCGGGAAATCGTAGAGGAATCGGCAGAGCAGGTTCACGGCCGGGATGCGGTGGTAAAGCGCCCGGCTGCCAGCTTCTCGGAAACTCTTCCGGGGTGCGATTCCCTGCGGGCCTTCGGGCTTGTCCGGTGGACGACACGGGGTCACCGGTGGCGAGGTCAACGTCCGGCTTCCCGGCCTGGGAGCCACAGGTCGACTCCGCCGACGCGGCGGGGAGCCACGCCGACGAGTTCGCGCAGCAGCGTGCGTAGCTCGGCGGTCCGTCGCGCCGGTCCCAGCACGACGGCGTCCGGGGCCAGCCGTTTGTAGGCCGCCCGGAGCCGCGGCGATCCCGACATGGCAGCGGCGGTCGTCGCGCCGTTGTCGATGTCGATGAGGGCGGACGTCAGCGCGTCCGGCGGGCTGTGCAACGCCGCCCGGCCGTCGGGCCCGGGGACGGTGCAGTAGTAGCCGGGGATGACGAACCGGAAGTTCGCCCTGGCTTGCCACAGCATGGCCTCGGCGTTCTGGGGATGGGGAAAGGGGACGACGAGTGCGGTGGCACCCTCCGGAATCAGGGTCACCCCGTCACCAGTGAAGAACGCGGGCGTCGTCATCGACGTGGTGAGCATCGGGGCGGGGACGAGTGCCACCGGGGCAGAGAGTGTCAGCACGCCGGCTCCCACCCGGACGGTCCTGGTCCGGGCCCGAGCGGGGATCCCCCGTCCGGGGTCCAGGTCGGCGGGCGCCGTCCGGTTCGACGGCAGCCGGTCGAGCCCGGTCGCCACCACGATGGCCGCGCACATCATCACGTATAACGCCAGGCGGGAGGGCAACGCGTTCCCGAGCACCGGCACGTGCTGAAGGGGCAGCCACGGGAGGGGAACGCCGGTGTCCCGGCCGTCGACATGCAGGTGACCGCCGAGGGAGAGCACGGCCATGACCACGCCGAGGGGAGCGAACACCCCGACCAGCGGAGGCCGGCGCGCACCACCCGTCGTGACGACGACCATGACGACCACGATGATCAGGACGATCAGTGGAGCGCCCAGATAACCGCTGACCTCGACCGCGTTTCCCGTGAAACCGAGGCTGTGGCGCAGCGCGTCGTCCGGGGCGACGGCCTGCATCGGCGTCGGCGTGACGAAGGTCAGCAGATCCGTCACGGCGATTCCATCGGGTTGGATCGAGCCGTGGATCCGCTGGGCACCCAGGAACTGGGTGCCCAGCGGCCAGGCGAGCGCGGCCGCGGCGACTCCGCCGGCCGTGGCGAGGCCGGTCAGGGCCGGTCGTAGCCGCGATCGGATCCGATCGCGATGATGTACGGCGAGGATCACAAGACCGAACGTGGCTGCCAGCGCGGATGTGGCGAGCAGCTCCTCGCCGATCAGCGCCTGGGCGGTGATCGCCAGACCGAGCAGGATGCCGGTGCGCCGCGGCCCCCGCCCGCGGACCACGAGATCGTCGAGGAGTAGCAGGAGAACCGGCGGGAACGGTGCGAAGGTCAGATGCAGATGACCGTAGGACGCGCCGATCATGTACGGTCCGAAGCCGTACAGCAGGTCGGCCAGCGCCGCCGGTCCCGGGCGTACCCATCGGCGCAGCACCCAGAACAGGGCGAATCCGCTGATCACGGGCGCCAGGGTCAGCAGCACCGTCAGCGTGGTCACGGGGCCGCCCAGCAGCGTGATTGGTGCGGCCAGCGCGCCCAGTAGGAGCACGGGTGTGCTCCACAGGACGTCGGCCCCGTCGGGGACGTTGATGTGGTGCGTCAGGAACGGGTTGAGCCCGTCGGCGAGCGCGTGCGGCGTCCAGCCGAGGAACCAGGCGAACAGCATGGCGTCGTTGCCGCCGTAGGAGACGTTCCCGAGATTCCCCCAGGCGGAGTGGAAGATGCAAACGGCCACCGCTAGGTATCCCACCGCGACCAACAGCGGCGGAGGAACCTGGATCCGCCAGGACCGGATCGCCGGCGCCGGGTGTGCACCGTGGCCGGGGGCATGATCGGTGCCGCGATCGGAGATACCTCCGGCGGTCCCTGCGGTTTCGGATTGCGTCACGACGGCCCCCCTCGTGTGCCCGTCGACCCCGATCCGCCCCCTGCGGACGGGATGTACGGGGCGTTCACGACCATAATCGCCCTGATTGCCTCCATGGCTACATAGCGTGACTATTTGGCGGTGTGGGGTAACGGTCTACCCGCGATACGACACGGGGAGAGATACCCACCGAGGGAGAGTTCCTCGGCCGGGTGCGGAAACCCTCGCCGGTTTCCCGGGCCGGCGGTCGCGGTCGTTCTCGAGGCGGCGGTCGTTCTCGAGGTTCCGGCGGTTCCCGGTGTTCGGCTGTCCGGGCCGTTCTGGTGCGGCGCGCGGTACTACCCGGCTGCCCGGTCCTGGCCGCGGGACGTGGCGCTCGGATCCGCCCATTCCGCCACCAACGCGGCGCAGCTGCGATAGCGCGCGACGGCGTAGTCGTCGGAGACGACGCCGTCGCGGTCAAGCACGGCGACGGGATAGCCACGCTCCGCGCGATAGCCCCGTTCACCGACGATGACCCGCCCCCCGAGCCGGACCACTCCGACGACGTACGGCAGGGAGGTCCAGCGGGGCGGGCGGGCGGCGGCCAGGATGCTCGGGTCCCGCCAGGCGTACAGGCCGCAGGCGCAGTGCTCGTCCGGGACCCGTTCGTGGCCCGCGCCGGGCTCGCCGGGCTCGACGTCCCGGTCCGGCCGGCGGGTGCGCAAGCAATGTGCCTCGGTCATGCCGTCGGCGCGCCAGAGCAGTAGCCCGGGTGGAAACGGCGACCACGGCGTCCAGGCAGGGCGTAGCTGGCCGTGCGCGTCCACCGCCCACTGCCGCCAGCCGAGCAGGCTCACCCGGGAACCGGTTCCAGGTCCGGTTCCGGCGCGGCCGGGACCGGGATGGTCAGCGGCTCGGAGTCGGGAAAGCTGATCGGCTCGTCTTCGACGATCCGTTCCGGTCTGCCCACATCACCCACACGTCTACGGTGAGCGCCCGACGCCGAGCCGTCAATGCCCGACGAGGACGGGTCACCCCATCGGGGAACCGGCCACCCCACCGGGGAGTGGGCCGACCGGCGGGACCAGGCTCACCGCCGTGGGCCTCGATCACGGGTTCCCGCGAACGCCCGGCCGGCGTATCGATGATCTTGACTGGTGGTGTTCAATGTGCTCTTCGCCTAGTCCTGTGGGGTGATGTCGTTGCCGGGCATGTCTGCGGCCGATCCGTATCAGGTGGCCGCGGCCCTGTTGTGGGCCCGCGTGCTCGGCCTCGAGACCGTCGGTCTGCATGACGACTTCACCGCCCTTGGCGGTGATGCGGCGACCGCGCAGGAGCTGGTGGCGACCCTGTGCGACGAGTTCGGGGTCCGGCTGCCGAGCTTCGTGGTCGTCCAGGCGCCGACGCCCGCCGCGTTCGCCGAGATGTGGGCCGCCCGGCAGAGCGAGTCCGTCGGGCATCCCACCGTGATGCCGCTGACGCCCGGCGGTTCCGGCACCCCGTTGTTCTGCTTCCCGGAGGCCGGTGGGCCGGCGATCGGTCTGCTCCCGTTCGCCCGGTACTTCGCGGGCGAACGGCGGGTCTACGGGATGCAGGCGCACGCCCTGGAACGGCGGGGCATCCCCGACTGGTCGGTGTCGGCCGCCGCCCGGCGGCACGTGGGGGAGATCCGTCTTCTCCAGCCGACGGGTCCCTACCTGCTGGCCGGGCACTCCTTCGGCGGACTGATCGCGTTCGAGGTCGCGCAGGTCCTCCGGAAGGCGGGCCACGAGGTCGGCCTGCTGGCGTTGATCGACACCTACCTGCCGGGTACCTCGCGGCTGACCCGATCCGGGGCGATCGTGCCGACCAGTCAGTTGGAGGGAGCGCATCCGGACTCCCCGGCGTCGCCCGACGCCGGTCGGGGGATCGGCCCACTCGCCGCCGACGACGGGCCTACGCTGACCCCGCGGTGATGGTCGACCGCCTGCGGCAGCTCGTCGAGCTGCCGCTTGCCGGCGTGGTCCGCTTCCGGGGGATGCACCAGTACGACGTCTTCTACAACCAGGGGCGCATCCTGACGATGACCTACCGCCCCCGCACCTACGATGGCCGGACGGCGGTCTGGCTCGCCGACGACCACGACGAGATCGAGGCCTGGCGGGGCGTCCTGACCGGACCCGCCGCGATCCGCCGGATCGGCGGGGACCACCGCGGCGTCCTGCGGGAACCGCTGGTCGCCGGGGTGCTGGCTGAACTGCGCCACGAGCTGGCGACGGTGCCCGGCATCGACGGCCGCCGGGTCTGATCTCCTGGGGGTCGCCGGGTCGATGGCGTTCCGCCGTTCCTGCCCCGTACCCGACGGGCGCCGCGGGGAGGTGTTCGACGAGGCGTTCGCGGCGTTGCGGCGGCGCTATCCGCAGGTCATCCCGGAGCGGTTACTTCCGGCCGGGCGGGACGTGGCGCGCTCGTTGATCGCCGAGTATCTCGCCGCCGGGATGAGCAAGTTCGTCTTTCATCCGGTCACGACGCCCGGCGGATGGCCGGATTTCTTCGACGCCTTCGCCGCCGAAATCATGCCGCTCGAGACCTGATTTGCGGGTGTTTCCGGCGAGCCGGACAATATGGACGGAGGGCTCAGGTGATGGTGAAACCGCCATCAACGGCGAGGGTCTGCCCCGTGACGAAACTGCCGGCGTCGGAGGCCAGGAAGAGAAGCGCCGCAGTCAGTTCCTCCGGTTCACCGATGCGTCCGCGGAGAATCCTCGCCGACTGGGTCTCGAGGTACTCGGGCTGGTACTGGTCGGTCATCTCAGAGCGGAAGAAACCCGGCGCCAGCGCATTCACCCGGATGCCGCGCCGGCCGGTCCATTGCTGGGCCAGATCGCGGGTGAGGCCGACGAGGGCGGCCTTGCTCGCCGTGTAGGCCGCCTGCGGCAGGCCGGCGGTCGTCAGGCCGAGGACGCTGGAGATGTTGACGATGCTGCTGCCGGGTCGCATGACCCGCGCCGCCGCCTGCGCCATCCAATAGCAGCCGCCCAGGTTGACGTCGATGACGGAGCGGAACTGCTGCGGGGTCTCCTTGAGCGCGGGGACGGCGGTGCCGATCCCGGCGTTGTTGACCAGGATGTCGACCCGGCCGAAGGTCTCCATCGCGGCGGCGACGAGGTGTTCGCAGGAGGCGGGGTCGGCGACGTCGGTGGCGACCGGCAGGGCGCGGCGGCCCTCCTTCTCTACGAGCTCGGCGGTGGTGGTGAGCCGGTCGGTCCGGCGGGCGCCCAGGGCCACGTCCGCGCCGGCCTCGGCCAGGCCCCGGGCGAAGTCCACCCCGAGACCGGAGGACGCCCCGGTGACGACGGCGACCCGGCCGTCCACCCGGAACCGGTCCAATATGGACATAGCATGCTCCTTTACGATAAAGAGACGCGCGCCTAATCATGGATCCCATCCCGGGCCGGCAAGTGATCCGGGCTTCCCGCGCCGCTATCCTTGCAGGTCCGGGGCCCAGGTGCCGACAAATCACCTCCCGTACGCGGATGCGTTCGGCGCGCTGTGCATCTGGCGGATGGTCCGTCCCGAGAGCATGTGCGTGCGTCGAATACGGCGAGACCCTTCCCCTTTCCGGTGGGCGCGGTCACAATCGACCGGTACGACCGGGCGGGCGACGACCAACATTGATCCGGCAACATCGGCATTATCCGGCAGCCGGCCATACCAGGCTGCCGACAAACGCGTTCCGGAACATGTGATCTGTGGGTCGAGTGGGTACTGGCGATGTGTCGGTAACTTCGACATCACCGGCTGTGAAGCGCGACAATCCCGCGCACGTCGACAGGGCGACCGAGGGCCTCGGGAGAAAGGAAACGCGGGAGGAAGCGTGGAACGGGCAGAGCGTACCGAAGTGGACTCGCGGGTCCGGATGGAGCGTCATCTCGTCGTCGGTCTTCGTATCGGAGACTTGTCGGATATGGCCGATGTCCTGCTGGCCGCTGACCTTGCCGCGAAGCTCGACGCGTACCTCGTGCTCATCGCGGCCCCGGATCGATGGTCGAGCTGGGCACGGTGGACCGCGGGAATGCACTGCGCGTTTGGCGTGGAGACCGTGATGAACGCTGCCCGCATCGCCGAGGAGGAAGCCCGGGAAGATCTCAACCGGCGTCTCGGAACCCTGCTTGATCTAGTCGGCGTGACCTGGACCATGCGGTGGGCCACCGGCTCCTACCGACGAGCCGTGGCCCGCCACGCCCGACAGCACCCCGAGGCGCTGGTTATTTACCGGCTGGCGGGGGGCGGTGCCCGATAACCGGTGCCCGGTGGCACATGGTCACCGCCCACCGGTCACGTCGAGTATTGCTCCGGTGACGTAGGAAGCCTCGGGTGAGCAGAGCCATCGCACCGCGCCGGCGACCTCCTCAGCATGGATCCGCCCTGCTCTGCCGGCTGACGTCGCCCAGCGTCCCAGGCTGGCGGAGGCTGCGGGGGTCATCGCGCCGCGGGGGAGATGGAACGTCGGGCCCGGGCGCTCGTCTTCGCCTCGTACATGTCCGCATCGGCATGCCGGACCACGCTCTCGGGACTGTGCGAGCCGGCGCCCTCGACGGCCTGCGAGGACGCCAGGCCGATCGTCGCTCTGACCACAAGGGTGTTGCCGGCCACGGTGAGGGGCGCCTCGATGAACTCGCGCACCCGCTGCTCGGTCTGACGCATCGTCAGGGAGTCGGCCCCGGGCAGCACAATGACGAACTCGTCACCGCCGAGTCGGAACGCCTGCCCGGCACGTGCTTCCGGCCAGATCGTCTCGGGGCCGATCAGCGCGGGACCGATCGTCTCGACCGGTCCCGCGCTGGCCGCCGACGGGCCCGGGGCGAGGACGTCGGCCAACCGAGTGGCGACCGTGCACAGCACATCGTCGCCCACCTGGTGACCGAACGTGTCGTTGATCGGTTTGAAGTCATCCAGATCGATGAGCAGAACCGCGAACGGAGTCTGCTCCCGAGCCAGTTGATCGAGGAATTCGGTAAGCGCCGCCCTGTTCGGCAGGCCGGTCAACGGGTCGTGGGTGGCACGTTTCCGTAGCTGCTCCTGCAACTGACGACGTTCGCTGATCTCGTGGCAGGTAAGCAGGACACCACCGTCGAAGCGGCCCGGCCCGGACGCGGGCCGCCAGGCGCCGGCCTCGATGTCGAACCAGCGATGGCCGCCGTTGACCGTCCGCATGCGGACGTCCAGAAGGGACCCCGGTCCACCACACTGCCGGTCCGCGAGGAAGGCCCGCGTCGCCGCCTGGTCCTCGGGATGGACCAGGTCGATGAGCGGCAGCCCGATCATGGCCTCGACCGGGTAGCCGAGCAGGCTCTCGACCGCCGAGCTGATGAAGGTCGGCCGGCCCGCACGGTCCAGGTTGACGATGATGTCGTGCGACTCGTGCACCAGGGTCTGCAGCCGCGCCCGGTCGCGCCGGACCGCCTGCTCTCCCCGGAAGATCATTTTTGTCAGGCCTGAGAACGTGACGGCCACGATGCCGAGCAGCAGCAGATCGCCGACGGCATGGTTGTCTCGCGGGTCGTGCGGCAGTGGGCCGTCCTGTTGCAGGATGAGGTACCCCCATGTGGGATGGCCGGGGATCGCGGCGGCAACGGCGACGTGACCGCCGCCGTTGCGTACCGTCACCCGCCGGCTCTGGCCTGGCCTGATTGACCGCAGCTCCGTGCCGTCAGTCATGGCGATCCCGACCGCGGACGGATCGTCGGACAGGGCGATGCGCCCGGTCTTGTCGACGATGACGATCCGGGTGCCCTCTCCGGTGCCGCTCGTCCCGGTGCCCCCGCCGCCAAAGATGCGGACCATCTCGGCTCCCGGCATCCCGGCTCCCGGCCTACCCATGACCAGGAACGCGGCGCTGCGTCCGCCCCGCACGATCGGCACGATGCTGTACGCCCGAACCCGATCGCCCAGGTGGAAAACAGGGATGTTGATTCCGCTGGTGCGGGCGAGAGCCCAGATCTGGTCCCGCGGGGGGAACGGGATCGTTGCGCCGGCGGGTTGGACCGCCGTCGGCCTGCCGTCGAGATCGACCAGTGCCAGAACGGTGTCGGGGCCCGCGAACGCCGACCGGGAGACCGAGGCCAGCACCCGCTGGTCGACGGCGGGTTCGGTCAGCGACCAGGGAAGCCTGGAGATCGGGTCGATCAGGCCCACGGGTTGGCCCAGGTCCGCGACATACTCGGCCAGACGGAGGACGAGGGAGTGAGCCTCGGCGATGTGCTGGGCCTCGTCTCGCCGCCGGTTGGCATCTTCGATCTCCAGAGTGACCGCCGTGGCGGCCAGGATGACGGTCCCCAGCACGAGCAGTGGGATGGCTCGCCCCAGCTGCTCGCGCACGGTTGTCCGCCAGCGTCGAGGAAACAGCAGATGCCCGGTCCGGCCCGCGGGTGACGATCCGGATGCGCCTGGGGATCTGGACGGGCCTGGGGATCTGGGTAAGGCTGGGAAGGACATCGAGCGCGGTCGGATGACCGGGGATCGCGGCGTGATCTCGTCAGTGGCGAGGAGCACGGGCGCGGACGGTGCGGGCGCTTCGAGCGTGGCGGTCTCGGCCGGCGTGCACTGGACGGCGGTGGGCCTGGTTACCGCGGGCTCCACCGTGGTGGTCTCGGCCGCCAGGGGGTCCGCCATGGCATATCGTCCCGGACCAGCCTGCTTGGCCTTATACATGGCCTCGTCGGCGGCGCGCAGCAGCCGCCCGGAATGGCTGGGCCGGCTGACGGCCAGCGCTACTCCGATGCTTGCGGCGACGCAGACTTCGTAGCCGTCGACGAGAATCGGTTCCCGTACCGCGTGGATGACCCGACCGGCCATGGTGCGAGCGGCGATTTCGTTCGCGCGCCGCAGCAGGATCCCGAACTCGTCGCCGCCGAACCTCCCGGCGACATCGTCGGGGCCCAGCACTGTTCGGATCCGTCCACCGATGACCTGCAGCACCCGGTCGCCGGCCGCGTGGCCGAAGGTGTCGTTGACCGGCTTGAAGCTGTCGAGGTCGATGAACAGGACCGCGACGCCCGCAGCCGCGGCGAGGGCATCCTCGAGCTGCTCCTCGAAGGCGGTCCGGTTACACAGCCCGGTGAGTACGTCATGGCGCGCCTGATAGCCGAGCTGGTCCAACAGCTGCTTCCGTTTACCGACCGCATGGCAGGTGATCAGCACCTCGCCGGATCCGTCCCGGGTGGACAGGCGGCGGGTCGCGACGTCGAACCACCGGGGTGTGCCGTTCGCCGCCGTCATCCGAATGTTGAGCAGGGACCCGGCAGCGGGGTTTTCGATCAATCGTACGAGCCGGTGCGCGTCGTCCGGGTGCACCAGATCCGCGACCCTGCGCCCGAGCCAGGCCTCCCGGGAATGGCCGAGTAACGGGACGATCGCGGGGCTGATGAACGTGAGCCGTCCGGTGAGGTCGGTTGTCAGCACGATGTCATGGGCCGCCGCGAACAACGCGCACAGCCCGGCCCGGGAACGCCGAGCCGCCGCCTCCCGCAGCAGGCCGACGAAGATGATGCTTAGGACCGACGTCAGCGTGAAGGCCAGCAACGTCAGATTCCGTTGGTTCCGTCGGGCCCGGAGGTCGGCGTTCAGCGAGTCCGTGGCCTGCCGGAAGTAGGTCAGGTACCCCGTCGTCGGCTGCACCGCCGTGATGTTTGTGATCCTCTTGCCGTTCTCGGTTGTCTCCCAGATCCGCGCACCGCCACGCTGGGCTTGGGAGCGGGAGAGATCGGCGGTCGAGAGGACCTGCCGACCCAGCATGCCCGGCTCGGTGGAGGCGATTGGTACCCCGTCCGGGCCGACCGTCGACATGCTGCCCCGGCCGACCCCGAGCAGGGCCGCGATCCCGTTGGTGAACTGGAGGTTGGACTCCTCGGTGGACACGGAGACCAGGACGGCCCAGGACCGCGGACGGCCGACGGGAACCACCGTTGCTCTGACGCGGCCATCGTGGAGGGCGAAGACGGGGGACACGGCGGGAACCCCGGACCAGGCAGCGGACCAGGCCTGCCCCAGGTTGGTGGGGACTATGGAGTTCCCCCGTGGATAGGAGGCCGTGGTATGGCCCGCGGTGTCGAGTAGCGCAACCACCCGGATGACATCGCCGGAGTGGGCGATCTGGAGCTGCGGGAGCAGGGCTTCGTTCCCCAGGGGGTCACCGGGCTGGAAGGGCGTCCGATCGGTCGCGGACTGCATAGCCGCCGGGTTGTTGACGATCGCCGCCCACTGCGCGAGCCGCTCGACCAGCTGGGAACGTTCGTTGAGGCGGTCTATCTTCTCCCGGCTCAGCAGATCGGAGCCCGTCCAGATTGCCATGGTACCGAGGACCGCAACCGTGAGTAGTCCGACGATCAGTGGGTGGATGAATCGCCGCCGGAGTCGCGATCCGGCCCGGGCCGCTGAGGTTCTGATTGCGGCCGTGACTCGTCCGGGCGCTTGCCGCCCACCGATTCGGCCACCTCTGATCATCTATATGCCCCGTCCGACAACCGTGCCCGGACTCGACGGATCTTACCGTGAGTGAAGACTTTCTGTTTTCCGTGCCGTCGAATCATCCCGGTAGTGGGTGAGCATACGAGTATCTGTGCCACGAGTTTCACCGGCCGCTGCCCGTGACAGAACTCCACCGCTTGCGCCGACACGGACCGGCGTATTGGGCTGGGTGACCCGGCGCGTCCGTGGGATGGAGGAGATTGCCGAACGAAGATGATTCGACTACTAGAAGTGTCGTTCCGAATACTTTAAGGCTTGGATGGTCAGTCGGCAGGCGACATCAACTCGACTATGGGTTACTATATATAACGCTAGGTGCCGTCGGTCGGGGTTGGGGAGCTGTGATGTTGGTACCTTCCGCGACCGGTCCCCGCATGCTTCTCGTTCCCTTCGGCATTATTCAATACTCTCCGTAACACCTGGCCGGTCTAGCCCGATCGAGTATCGCGGAAGATGATCATCTGGTCACCGCGTGCGTTGCTCGAGCCGGCGGAGCTTCGCGGCGGCGGGACCGCCGGGTGAATTAGGAGCGCGTGACCGCCCCTGCCCGCTTCGCCGGCTCCTCGTCGAGGCGTCGGACAGGGCGCGGGGCGGCTTGGTCGAGCGGTGCGTCGGCTGCTTCCGATCCGCTCCGCCGGTGCCTGGCTTAACGGGAAACGGCATTCTCGCCCGGACGGCGGCCCGGAGATTCACCGCGCCTCTGGTGGGCCGGAGCATGCGGATTTCTTCGCCTGGGCGTGGCTACCGGTCGATTACCCGGTTCTCGATCCGGCCCGGTGCCCGGACATCAGGGCGCGACGACATCGTCCCGGCGTTGGATACCGAATGTGTAAACACCTTTGGGCGCAATAGCCGGACGCCGGCTGGGAACAGCCCACCTGTTCAGGGCACCCGGCATGGATCGTTTCTGGTCCGCCGTGGGATTTCGTCGCGGGAGCGGATCTTCTTCGGTACAGCCGTGATCCGCACGGCCCCACCGAGCACACGGCCCGTGGATCCGGCGAGAGCGCGCGATGCGACTGGTCCGACGCGGCCAGGAGTGGCACGCTTCACACCAGTGCCGACGGGTCCCGCTCGAACGCGGCCCGCTCGAACGCGGCCCGGTCGATGTGCGGCACTGTCGAGGCCGATGTGCGGCCCGGCCGAGAGGAGGGCCGGTGATCTCGCCGACCACCGTCAACCGGACAACGGCGGTTCCCGGGACGTGTTCGTCCCGGACCCATGAGGTGACCAACCAGCCTCCGCCCCTCGTGGGGCACGATGCGGCGGCCGATCCGGCGCTACTGGCGGCCCTCGCGCGGGAGGGGGCCGGCTGGCATGCGGACGATCTGCATCGACTCGGTCGGTTGGCCGGCACCGAGGAGGCCGCCCGCCAGGCCGACGAGGCGAACAGGTTCCCGCCGCAACTGCGTACTCATGATCGTTATGGGTTTCGCGTCGACGAGGTGGACTTCCATCCCTCCTGGCACGCCCTGATGGAGGTCGCGGTACGGGAGGGCCTGGCCGGGGCGCCGTGGGCCGACCCGCGTCCCGGCTCCCATGTCGCCCGCGCCGCGGACATCCTGGTCTGGGGCACCGTCGAGCAGGGCCATCTGTGCCCGGTGTCGATGACCTACGCCGTGGTGCCGGCGCTGCGCGCCGCCCCGGAGCTCGCCGCCCGCTACGAACCGTTGCTGACCAGCCGCGTCTACGATCCGGGTTTGCGCCCACCCGAGGGCAAGGCCGGCCTGCTGGCGGGCATGGGCATGACGGAGAAGCAGGGTGGCTCGGACGTCCGTGCTAACACGACGACGGCGACGCCGGCGGGCGACGGGACCTATCGGCTGCGGGGGCACAAGTGGTTCACCAGCGCCCCGATGAACGACGTCTTCCTGGTCCTGGCCCAGGCCCCCGGTGGCCTGTCCTGCTTCTGGGTGCCACGGGTGCTTCCGGACGGCGCCCGCAACACCTTTCGCATCGCGCGGCTGAAGGACAAGCTCGGTAACCGTAGTAACGCCAGCGGCGAGCCGGAGTTCGACGACACGGTCGGTTGGCTGGTCGGCGAGGAGGGCGCAGGGGTCCGGGCCATCATCGAGATGGTGGCGATGACCCGGCTCGACGCCAGCCTCGGCTCGGCGGCGGGGATGCGTGCGGCCGTCATGGCGGCCGCCCACCACGTACGTCACCGACGCGCGTTCGGGAGACTACTCATCGATGCTCCGCTGATACGCAATGTGCTCGCCGATCTCGCCCTGGAGTCCGAGGCCGCGACGACCCTGGTGCTTCGGGTGGCGGGCGCGGTTGACCGGGCGGCCCGTGGCGATCGTCAGGAACGAGCGTTCAGACGGTTGGCGATCGCCGTCGCGAAGTACTGGGTGTGCAAGCGTTCCCCGGCACTGGCCGCCGAGGCGCTCGAATGCCTGGGAGGTAACGGCTACGTGGAGGAGTCCGGGATGCCGAGGCTCTACCGCGAGGCGCCACTGAACGGTATCTGGGAGGGCTCGGGCAACGTCAACGCGCTCGACGTGCTGCGCGCGGTCACCCGGGAACCGGCCAGCCTCGCCGCCTTCGCCATGGAGATCGACGCGGCACGTGGCACGGACCGCAGGCTGGACGCGGCCTGGGCCCGGTTGCGCGGTGTCCTCGACCGGTCCGAGGACGCGGAGTTCGCCGCCCGGCGCATCGTTGAGCGACTTGCCGTCGTCCTGCAGGGCTCCTTGCTGGTGCGCTACGCCCCGGGCGCCGTGGCCGACGCGTTCTGCGCCACGAGAGTCGCCGGTGAGGGGGGACTGGCCTTCGGCACCCTGCCTGATGCTGCTGATGTGCCAAACATTCTCGGCAGAATTCCACCGATGGGCGCCTGAGATGATTCGCTCGGTGTTTCCTGACCTTGGCGGATAGGTACTAGAAACTCTCCGTAATCAACGCTGCGCCATCAGGTGGGGGATGTGCCCCTAGGGTGGAGGCTGACTGCGCCCTGGAGGGTTCCATGGTGTTCTTCTGCTTGGCTGTTGCCGGGCTGATATTGATCGCGGGCGTGCTCGGCCTGGTGCGGGGACGCGCGGAATGGGCGTGGATCCCCAACCGCCGTACGGCAGGCGCGGTTGCCGGCGCGGGATCCGCGGCGCTCGTCGCTTTCGGGCTGCTCGCCTCCCGAGGAGTCGGGGTCGGCGACGGCAACGATCTGGACCTGCCCGCGAGTCAGGCTGTCCTGCCCGCACCGACTCTCCCATCACCGTCCACGCCAGCATCACCACTTTCAGTGCGATCCGCGACGTCTGCCGAGCCCGGGTCCACGTTGCCCGCGGACACCGACGCGGATCGGGACCCGGAGGCGGACAGGGCCGCACATCGTCCGGCGCCGTCCGATGACCGCGGCGGACCCCGGCAGTCGCGTCCTCCCGCCTGGGACACCTGGCCGCCGTGGGCGTCGCCCGCGGGCGGCCGGTCGTCGGGGACGTTGCAGGTAGGGACGTTGCAGGTAGGGACGTTGCCGCCGACGCCGCCGACGCCGTCTGGGACGCCCTCGCCGCCGACGCCGTCTGGGACGTCACCGCCGAGAACCCGGCCGACGGGAACCCCGCCGCCGGCGCATGGTCGGCCCGACACCCGCCCAGACGACCGGGAAACCGGCGGGGACGACCGGGAAACCGTCGGCGGTCGCGGAACCGCCGGTCAGAAGCCTGACGGGCGCGACCATGCCGGGTCCGACCGAGGAGCCAGCACGGCCCCGACACCACGCGACGGCGGTCGCCCCTCACCCGGATCATCTGGATCGAGTGGTGCGGGCCGCGGCGCGGGGGCGTCGCGGCAACCGAGGGAACCGGGGGATCGGTCCGTCTCCAGGCCGGCGGCCGGACCGTCGGCGGCCGGGACGGGGTCGCCGTCCGCTCCGCCGCGCACGAACGAGGGCTCGCCTAGGGCGACCGGACAGCTGGCCGGCACGGCGGCCGGTTCATTGGGCCCGTCGTAGCAGAGCAGTCCCTCGATGCGGAGCAGCCTGTCACCTCGGGCGGCTGATCGTTCTCGCTCGAGGCCGTCGGTTGCCGCACTTTTCCGGGTACGCGGAGGGCGACACGACGTTCTGGTATTCGTCTCGTTACTTTCGGCGAGTTACGGTTCGGGTTCTCGTGCTGATGCTGCGACCTGGGGGCCCCGATGTCGGCGGTTGCGATGATCATCGCTTTGCTTGCGGTGATGGTGATGCTGATTGGTGTCGCAGGCATCCTGCGTGGGCGGGTCGGCTGGGCCGGAATTCTGGACCGGCGGCGAAGCGGCGCGGTCGCGGCGGCTGGATTCACGGTCGCGGTCATCGCCTTCGGGCTCGCCGCGCCCGGCGGGCCCACCCCGGGCGACGTGCTGATCCAGGCCGATCGACCGTCGTCCGATCGGCTCGTCCGGGCCAGGGCTGATGACGATCGGGACGACGACCGGTGGGCGGGCCGCCGCGAGCAGAGCCGATCGTCCTTCCCGGCCCGGTCTACCTACCCCGACCCCGTCCACCCCGTTCCCGGAATCCCGGAAACGGACGGAGCACGGACGTTGCCACGCCTTGTCGCCCCTTCGAGCGATCCAGATTCCGCCGGGGGCCCGCCCTCCTCCGCCAGGCTCGGCCATCCCGCCAGGCCGGCCGGAGCCGCTGATCCGGCCCACCCGGCCTATCCCGACTATCCCGACTATCCCGGGGATCCGACCGCACCTTTCGTCGAATCATGGCCCCGGTCTTCGCCCGCGCACCCGCCGTCGGCCGACGGCGGGTGGCGGGTGTCATCGGTTCCACCCACCGCATCGGATCGGACGGATGCCTTCGGACCCGATCCGGAGGACAGGAGACTGCACCCTTCGGTGCCCGGCCGGCGGACTGCTCCCCGCGCCCGTGAGCTGGTCGACTGATCCCGGACCACCCGCGCAGGCCGGTCCGACCGGGGGCGGCAGGGCGGACGGCCGGGGCGACGACTGCGGCCCGGCGGCAGGTCCCGAACCGATTGTGGTGATTCCCGACCTGTTCGGCTCCAAGCAACAGGCTGACGCCGCGATGTGCGCGGATCCCTGAGCGGGCCCAGCGTTTCAGCCCGTCGGCGTGGACCCGGCGCGGCTGGCCGCGACCAAGGCGATGACCGTGGGGGCGAGCCGAAGCACTTTCGTCTCCACCGGCCCGGTTCTCATTGTCGCCCACCCGATAATGTACCGCCGTGCCTATTTCTTATCCCGTTCTCGCTCAGGCGACACCGCCGCCGCTGCCGATCGCCTCGAACACTGCCCTACAGAAATCCGTAAACCTCAACCCGTCGAATGAACTGCATTATTCCAACATCTTGTCGCCGTTGGTCGTTCTGATTATGGTTGTTGCTGGCCTGCTGCTGCATGGACTCCGCGCCGGTGTGCGTCCCTGGGCTCGACGCCGCGCCCTCACGGCCGGCGCCCTCACGGCCGGCGCCCTCACGGCCGGCGCCCTCACGGCCGGCGCCCTCACGGCCGGCGGTATTGTGGCCAGGGCTGGCATGGCTGATCGGGCGCCGTGCGCCGGTGTCCCGGTGGAAGGCTCCGGCGCAGGGGGCGCGCCGGCGGATGACGTCGTGACCGCCCCCGGACGTCAACGACGCGATCAGAGTGGGGACCATTCCTGGGCCTGGATGACGAGTCCGGACCAGTCCGCGCCCTGGCTGCGGGCGCGTTCGGCGAGAAAGAGGATTCCGTTCGACAGCCAACTGCTCGGCCGCACGGCGGATGCGGCGAGCGCTCTGGTCGCGAGGATCTCGGCCTTGTCCAGCTCGCGTGCGTGCATCGCCGCGGATGCCTGGTAAAGGCAGACGGCGGCGAGAGCACCGGACGCCCGGGAACGGTTGAACAGTTCGGCTGCCTCGCTCAGCCGCTCATTTCCCTCGTCCAATGCGCCGGCGACGACGAGTGCCGCACCGCCGAATGTCGGCAGATACCCAGGATGGATACCGTCCAGGCTGTAGCCCACCGCACCTGCCGGGAGCTTTGCCGCGACCGATCCCGCTGAGCGCAGCACGGCAACGATATCGTCGGTAGGCAGGTGGCACGCGGCCATGATGTGCGCCTCGGTGGTCATCGCCAGGATCGCGGTGTGCGCGTGTGGTGCCGTGGCCTGGGCCGCCCGCGCCAGTGCCAACCCGTCGCGGGTGCTCTGGAAGGAATAAGCGGCGAGTTCAGCCAACACGACTCCGGCGTGGGCGGCAGTCGTCGCGTCTCTTACATGTTTCGCGAGGACGAGCGCCGCCCGCGCCGAGACTGTGGCCGGCCTGGCCATGCCGTTGTCACCCTGCGCCACGGAGGTCATGAGAAGAATCCGGCCATGCGCTCGTATCCAGTCCCGGCGCAGGGCTGGGCCCAACCGCCATCGGCCGATCGTCTGCGCATGGTGCTCCAGCGTCGCGAGGCGCTCGACCAGGTCGGCCGGTGCGGTGGTCTCCCAGCGGCGGGCGAGGGTCTCCAGACCGGTCTCGACCTGGTGTAGCGCCGCGCGGCTGTCCACCGCCGTGGATGTCATGCCGACCGCCTCGGCGGGCCCGAGGACGCCGAGTAGCGCGCTCGTGGTAATGATCGTTCGGCGGTCCGTCGAGGCGTCCATATGGTACTCCTGACGATCGCGACCTGGCGGACCGGGCACATGTCCGGCGTATGCGCACGCGCAACCATTGCTGTTCTCCGCCCGAGGGTCTCGACACAGTAAGGTCACGATAACCGGGTACGGGGTGCTATGGATT
>NZ_CDWTNB010000010.1:0-13657 GCF_977947065.1 Frankia sp. CgJB1 | reverse complement strand
ATTACGAATTCTATGTCGCCGCTGTGGGTTAAGGTTTGGACTTTTTCGCTGGTTCGCCCTTCCGTACCGGGCGCGTGCGCCAGAAGCCGCCACTCCCGAAATCGGGGCCGGGCTACGCGGATCTGTCGGAAAGCCCGCGCAGCGCCTGGTGCAGATCGGCGACGAGGTCGTCCACCGATTCGATCCCGACCGAGAGCCGAACCAGGTCCGCGGGTACCGCGAGCGGTGAGCCCTCCACCGAGGCATGGGTCATGCTCGCCGGATGTTCGATCAGGGATTCCACCCCACCCAACGACTCGGCGAGAGTGAACAGCCTGGTCCGGCCGCATGCCTCCACGGCCGCGCGGGGGCCGGCCCGAAGGGTGAACGAGACCATTCCCCCGAAGTCACGCATTTGCTTCGCGGCGATGCCGTGACCCGCATGCCCGGTCGAACCCGGGTAGCGGACGGTCCCGACGGCGGGGTGCGTGGTGAGCTCGGCCGCGATACGTCGAGCGTTGTCGCAGTGTCGGTCCATCCGAATGGGGAGCGTCTTGACACCGCGCAGTACCAGCCAGCTGTCGAAGGGGCCGGCGACGGCGCCGGCCGCGTTCTGCAGGAATCGTAGCCGGGCGCCCAGGTCCGGATCGCCGACCACGAGCGCGCCGCCGACGACATCGCTGTGGCCACCGAGATACTTCGTCGTGGAATGCACCACCGCGTCCGCACCCAGGGTCAGTGGCTGCTGCAGGTAGGGCGAGGCGAACGTGTTGTCGACTGTTAGCAGCGCCCCCGCGTCATGCGCCAGCGACGAGAGAGCGACGATGTCGGCGATGGACAGCATGGGATTGGTCGGGGTTTCGCACCACACCAGCCGCGTGGTGCCCGGACGGATCGCGACTCGCACCGCATCGAGGTCGGTGAGATCGACGTTGGTGTGGTCGACGCCCCAGTCGGCGAGCACCCGGGCAATGAGCCGGTAGGTGCCGCCATAGGCGTCCGCCGGGATGATGACGTGGTCTCCGGGCCGGCAGACAGTTCGCAGCAGGGCGTCTGTCGCCGCCATGCCGGAGGAGAAAGCGAGGCCGACCGTCCCGCGTTCCAGTGCGGCGAGGCAGGTCTCCAGCGCGGTACGGGTCGGATTCGCCGAACGGCTGTACTCGTAACCGCTCCGAAGCCCACCCACGCCATCCTGGGCGAACGTCGAGGACTGGTGGATCGGCGTCACCACCGCTCCCGTGATGGGATCGGGCTCCTGGCCGGCATGGATCGCGATGGTCTCGAATCCCTCAGTGGGCTGCTCCATAGGCATGGCGCCACGCTAGGGCCTCCTCGATGATCGGTGCCGATCTAGCGGACGGCCAGGAAACTCAGCAGGTCGGCACGGGTAAGGATGCCGACGGGATTACCCTCGTCGTGTACCAACACCGCGGGTTCGTCCCCGAGCACCGCGACGATCCGGGCCAGTGGCTCGCCGGTACCCACCATCGGAAGCGACGGCGACAGATGATCGGCGACCGGATCGTCGATGGCGGACCGGTCGGCGAAGACCGCCGCGAGCAGATGCCGCTCGATGACGGAACCCGCGACCTCCGCCGCCCGCAGGGGCGGTTCGTGCCGCACCACCGGCATCTGCGACACGTTGTACTCGCGCAGGTAGGAGATGGCGGCACCGACTGTCTCGGCCGGGTGGACATGCACCAGATCGGGGGGACCACTGGTCTGTTCGGTCTTGTTCCGCAGGACGTCCGAGACGGTCGGCTCGTTCGACGGTGGCTCCAGAAAGCCGTACTCGTACATCCATTCGTCGTTGAAGATCTTCGACAGGTATCCGCGGCCGGAGTCCGGAAGCAGGACCACGACGGCGTCGTCCGGGCCGAGCTCGCGAGCGACCCGGAGGGCGACGACCACCACGAGTCCGCCTGACCCGCCCACCAGCAGCCCGCATTTCCTGGCCAGCTCGCGCGTCATCAGGAACGAGTCGCGGTCGCTGACCGCCTCCACCCGGTCGACGACCGTCTTGTCGTAGGTCGTCGGCCAGATGTCCTCCCCGACGCCTTCGACGAGGTAGGGTCGGCCGCTGCCACCGGAGTAGACCGAACCCTCCGGATCCGCGCCCACGATCTGCACGGTTCCGCCGGACGCCTCCTTGAGATAACGGCCGACTCCACTGATCGTCCCGCCGGTCCCGATGCCGGCGACGAAGTGGGTGACGCGACCGTTCGTGGCCTGCCAGATCTCCGGCCCGGTCGTAGCGTGGTGCGCAGCGGGATTGTTCGGGTTGGAATACTGATCCGGGCTCCAACCACCGGGAGTCTCGCGGACGAGCCGGCGGGCCACCGAGTAGTAGGAGCGGGGGTCGTCGGGTGCCACTGCTGTCGGGCAGATGACGACCTCGGCGCCGTAGGCGCGCAGGACGGCCCGTTTCTCTTCGCTGATCTTGTCAGGCATGGTGAACACGCAGCGATAGCCCCGCCGGGCCGCCACCAGGGCCAGACCGACACCGGTGTTTCCGCTGGTAGGTTCGATGATGGTCCCACCAGGCGGAAGCAGCCCGGCCTCCTCGGCGGCGGAGACCATGGTCAGCGCCACCCGGTCTTTCACCGATCCACCGGGATTGAGGTACTCCAGCTTTGCCAGCACCGGCGCCGGCATCGTCTCGATCGTCGGTGTGATCCGGACCAGCGGTGTGTTTCCGACGAGATCGATCACGTGGTCGAATGCCTGCATATCGGTCATCCGCGCATCATTTCCGCTCTCGAGAGAGGTAACCGGGGCAACACCTCGTGTCCACGGCAGGCGGGAGCCGGTTGAGCTGCCCGAACCGGATCACCTCCTGGATACCGACGACCATGGCCGGGACGCTGCCTGTGCCCGGCGGCGGCGTACGTCACCTGCGTTCGTGCGGACGCGACATGCCGGCATGGACTGCTGCCACGACAGTAGCGAGCCGGGCCGGAACGTGCCGGGCCGCGTGGCATCCACTCTGTTTGCGATGGCATCCCGGGGGCAGATCGTCGTGGTGTACCTGACGGTGCGTCATCGCGAGTTCCGATGACCGTGCCCGGACGACCGTGTCCGGACGACCTGGACCCGATTGGTACGATAAAGTTCGGTGCTGATCGACGAGTGGCGTCGATGTTCCCGGCAGGCTTGCCATCGGCGTTCACCACGATCCCGGTGTCGGAGATCCCGGTGTCGGATCGGGAGAGAGAGCGGGTCAGCTCATGCGCCTCGTGCTCAACGTCATCTGGTTGGTATTCGGTGGTTTCTGGCTCGCCGTCGGTTACGCCCTCGCGGCGCTCGTGTGCTTCATTCTCATCGTCACGATCCCCTTCGGGATCGCCGCTCTGCGGATGGCGAACTTCGCACTGTGGCCGTTCGGACGGCGCATTGTCGACCGACCCGGCGCTGGCGAGGCGTCTCTGATCGGAAACGTGCTGTGGATCCTTCTGGCCGGTTGGTGGTTGGCACTGGGACATCTCACCACCGGCCTGGCACTCTGCCTCACCATCATCGGTATCCCGCTCGGCCTGGCGAACTTCAAACTAATCCCGGTCTCGCTGCTGCCCCTGGGTAAGGAGATCGTGGACGTCGACGCCTCCGCCGTCGGAGCTCGCGCGGCATTCTGAGCCGCTGCGGCAGGTCGAGCGTGCTCGGACCGTGCCGCGCCGTCGTGCGAACAGAACGCCGGCTGCATGATCACAACGGCATGATCGACTAGGGCGTCCCGCTCCACCGGTAGCGTCGCCAGCATCGCATACATGCTTATACCGGTCTCATATCAAGCGTCGCTCGCAGATCGGAGCATTCCGCAGGCGGCAGCAGGCCTACAATGGTGTAGTAGATTCGATGGTGTGGAATGTGCGCGCAGGCCAGGGTGAGGCGGAAACCCCTGGGGATCCCGAGGAGGTAGGTGAACTCATCGTGGACATCTGGGATGACCTTGCGCAGCGTAACAACGCTCACCTGCGGGAACTATTCCTGACCGGTGACCTGGTAGCGGAAGGCCCACAAAACGCGATCTTGGGTTCGTGGTGGCGCAGCCAGGTACTGAACGTGAGCCCGGACCGGTGCTCCCCCGTCTATGATCCGGATCTTGACCTGGATACGCGCCTGGTCCGCGCGGCCGACCCGGTGCTCGACCGACTGGCATCCACGATCGCCGGGACCTGGGTGTGCGTGTGTCTCACCGACGACCAGGCAAGAATACTGGCGCACCGGGTCGGTGAGGCATCCTTCGGCCTACACCCTGGGTTCTGCGTCGCCGAGCACCTGGTCGGCACCAGCGCCGTAGCCCTCGCACTCGTGGAAAGGCGCCCCGCCCGGGTCTCGGGCGCCGAGCACTTCGCTGACCTCTACCAGCCGGACGCGTGCATATCCGTTCCCGTCCGCGACCCCCTCAGCGGGCGCATCGAGGGCGTGTTCAGCCTCATCTGCAGGCTCGCCGAGGCGAATCCGTCGGCGGAAGCCATGGTGGGGGAGGCTGGCCGCGCCATCGAACATCGGCTGCTGGAACAGGCGAGCGAGCGGGAACGGGCCTTGCTCCTGGCGTACCGGCAGGCCAAACACCGGATGCGGATACCGGCTGGCGGCGCACAGTTTCCGCTCGATCTCAAGGCCGGGTCCGGCATCGAGATCGAGCGTGATATTCGGCTGGTTTTGCAGGAGAAGGCCGCTGAACTGATCGCAGCGGGCCGCCCGACCGTCATCGAGGTATCCCTGCCGCACGGTCAGACCGCCACGCTGGTGTGCAGGAAGGTACAGACGCACTCCGCGGTGGCCGGACTGGCCGTCGAGGTCGCCTTTCCCTTCGGGCCGCCCCGTCGCCTTATGACCAGCGCCGCGGCCGTGGCAGGGCACCTCAACAGCCAGCCGCAGGGGGCCGACGCCGGTGCCCCGTCGGCGCCGGGGCTTTTCCTGCCGTATGCCGCGCTCGGCGCGCCCAGGCCGATACCGCGCCCGCCGGCCAGTGCACTCGACGCCACTCGCCCGGCCAGTACCCCCCCGGCCAGTACCCCCCCGGCCAGCCGGCAGCCCGCCATCGGCGCGTCGCTGCTGGCCATCGGGGAACAGGGAATCGGCCGTCTCGCGGTGGCGGCACGGCGACGCCTCACCCTGCTGTACGAGGCCAGTATGCACATCGGGACCACCCTCGACGTGACCCGGACCGCCGAGGAACTGGCCCAGGCAGCCGTGCCCGAACTCGCCGACGTCGTCACGGTGGACCTGGCGGAGTCTGTCCTGCGGGGCGAGGATTCGCTGCATCCGACCGCACTGCTGCGTCCGAACGCACTGCTGCGCCGCGCCGCCCTGCACGGCATCCAGGAAGGCCTCGCCCTCTACCCGGCCGGTCACCAGATCAGCTTCCTGCCCTCCACGCCGCAGGCCCGGTGCCTGGCCAGCGGGCGGGCGGTGCTTGATGCCGACCTGCACGCCGCTCCCGGCTGGCAGGCCCAGGACCCCGAACGCGTCGAGCGACTCCTCGCGCAGGGGATCCACTCGCTCATCACGGTTCCCCTGTCCACCCGCGACGTAATGTTCGGGGTGGCCAGTTTCTACCGCTCCCGGCAACCAGAGCCCTACGAGGACGACGACTTGGCCCTGGCCGAGGAGTTGGCCGCCCGCGCGGCGCTGTGCCTGGACAACGCCCACCGCTACACCCGCGAACGACAGCTGCACCACCAGGCCCTGCACGATCCGCTGACCGACCTGGCGAACCGCACGCTGTTGACGGCCCGACTGCAACGCGGACTTGCCCGGCGCCTCCACGACAATACGCAGGACAATACGCAGCTTGCACTACTGTTCTGCGACCTCGACGACTTCAAGAGCGTCAACGACAGATTCGGGCACGCGGCCGGCGACGACCTGCTTCGCGTAACCGCGGATCGGCTGACGAGTTGCGCCCGTACCACCGACACGGTTGCCCGCATCAGCGGCGACGAGTTCGCGGTCCTACTGGAAGGTGGCTGCGTCGACCCCGAGTCCATCGGGCGGCGGATCCTGGAAACACTCCGCGTACCCTTGGTACTCGCCGGAACGGTTCATACAATCCAGGCCAGCATTGGGCTGGTCGTTGTCGACCCCGGCACTCAGGCCACTGCGGAAAGCGTGCTGAAACAGGCAGACTCCGCCATGTATGCCGCAAAACGGCGGGGTAAAGGCACCCTGGTGGTGTACCGGCCGGAGCTGTGCCCCGCCAGCGCCGAGGATGCCCTGCGCACCAGCCTCACCCACGCCGTACGCGGCGAGGATGGCGGCGGTACCCTCGACGTCAGCTATCAGCCGATCATCGAGCTCCACACCGGTCGGACCGTCGGTGTCGAGGCGGCGCTTCGGTGGGACGACCCGTCCTCCCGACCCGCTCCCCACCACCGTCTCATCCCCACCGCCCAGCAGACCGGGCTGGCCCCCGCACTGGAGCACATCCTGCTCGACCGGGCCTGCCGTGACCTCGGCCGCTACCGAAGCACGGGCCATCCGGAGGTGGCCCTCCACATCCCCGTCTCGATCATCGATGCCGCTGACGCCTGGTTCACGACCGAGGTGATCAGTGCCCTGACCGTCCACCACCTGCCACCCGATGCTCTCGTGCTCCGCGTCGTCGGCGCGACGCACCACACCGATCAGGCCGCCCTGCGGGCGCTGCGCGGACTGGCCGCACGAGGCATCAGGCTCGCGATCATCTGTCCCAGCGCCGAGGACCTCTCGTTCGATCCCCTTCTGCCACTCCCCGTCCAGATCATCGTGCTCGACGCCACCGCCACCCGGCAGCTGACCGAATCGCTGACCGACGGCCGCACCCCCGGGGAAGAAGAAAACGACGGCACGTTGCGCACGGCGTTCCTCGCCACCATCCGCGGGCTGGGCATCTCACTGCTGGGCACCGGCATCACCGACGCGAAGCAGGCCGCCACCCTCGCGCACAGCGGCTGCGACCTCGGCCAGGGCAGCCTTTTTGGCGGACCCGCACCGCTCGCCGACATCCCCGGCAGGTATCCGGCATGAGGTAGCTGCCATGTCTCCAGTGCGTGGCACTGGCCCCCAACTCTCCAGTGCGTGGCACTGAAAATGCCTTGACCTGATGTTGGGTTGACGTCGTAGGGTCGCAACACGTTTGCAATGTGGTTACCCACCGTTGTCGCGATCTACCGGTTCGACCACCAGCCGCCACCGAGAGGGACCGTATGCTGATCCGACTTCTGCGGGCTCACCTCGGCCCCTACGGCCGGCCGATCTCGCTACTGGTCCTTCTGCAGCTGGTGGCGACGATCGCCATGCTCTACCTCCCCACCCTCAACGCTGACATCATTGATCGTGGAGTGGTCATCGGCGACACCGGCTACATCATGCGTATCGGTGGACTCATGCTCGGTGTCAGCGTCGTGCAGATCGTCTGCGCCGGCGCCGCCGTCTTCTTCGGAGCCCGGACGGCGATGGCGCTCGGTCGGGATATCCGGGCGTCGGTGTTCGACCGGGTCCAGTCATTCTCAGCGCGGGAGGTCGGCCGCTTCGGTGCGTCCTCACTGATCACCCGGGCCACGAACGACGTGCAGCAGGTGCAGATGCTGATGTTGATGAGCTTCACGCTCATGGTCTCCGCGCCGATCATGTGCCTGGGCGGCATCATCCTGGCGGTCAATCAGGACGCCGGGCTCTCGCTCCTGCTCGTCGCGATCACTCCGGTCCTCGCGGTGATCATCAGCTTGATCGTGCGACGGATGCGGCCGCTGGGCCGGGCGATGCAGGAGCGCCTGGACGCCGTCAATCGGATCCTGCGGGAGCAGATCACCGGACTCCGGGTGATCCGCGCTTTTGTCCAGGACGATTATGAGCGGCGCCGGTTCGCGGTGGCTGACGCCGAACTGACCGACGTCTCGTTGCGGTTCGGTCGACTCATGGCGTTGATGTTCCCGCTCGTGCTCACCGTGGTCAACTTCTCGAGCGTGGCCGTGCTGTGGTTCGGTGCTCACCGTATCGACGCCGGCCAGATGCAGATCGGCGCGCTGACGGCCTTCCTCAGCTACCTGATGCAGATCCTGATGTCGGTGATGATGGCCACCTTCATGTTTATGATGATTCCCCGCGCCGAGGTGTGCGCGGAGCGCATCCAGGAGGTGCTCGAGACCGACTCCACGGTCCTGCCACCGCAGAACCCGGTGCGGGAGTTGCGCCGCCACGGTGACCTGGAACTGCGGGGCGTTGGGTTCCACTACCCGGGAGCGGAGGCGCCGGTCCTGCGCGGAATCAGCCTGTGCGCCCGGCCGGGTCAGACCACAGCCATCATTGGCAGCACCGGTAGCGGCAAGACGACGCTGCTCGGTCTGGTCCCGCGGCTGGCCGACGCCACCGAGGGTGCCGTCCTCGTCGACGGCGTCGACGTCCGCGATCTCGACCCGGCGCTGCTCGCCCGGACCGTCGGCCTGGTTCCACAGAAGCCGTATCTGTTCTCCGGCACCGTCGCGACCAATCTGCGTTACGGAAATCCGGACGCCACCGAAGACGAACTGTGGCGCGCGCTGGAGATTGCGCAGGCGAAGGACTTCGTCGAAGCCATGCCGGACGGTCTCGGCACCGCGATCGCCCAGGGTGGCACGAACGTCTCCGGCGGCCAGCGCCAACGGCTCTCCATCGCCCGCGTGCTCGTTCACCGCCCGGAGATCTACCTGTTCGACGACTCCTTCTCGGCCCTCGACTACGCCACCGACGCCCGTCTGCGCAGGGCGCTCGCCCACGAGACCTCCGCCGCGACCGTGGTGATCGTTGCTCAGCGGGTCGCCACCATCCGGGATGCGGATCAGATCATCGTGCTGGACCACGGTGAGGTGGTCGGCGTCGGCACCCACCAGCAGTTGATGGCCGACAACACCACGTACCGCGAGATTGTGCTCTCCCAGCTCACCGAGGAAGAGGCGGCATGAGCAGCCCGGTACCGGTACCGCGCCGCGGCCCGGCTCCGACGGCCGGGCCCGCTCGGTTCTTCATAGGCCCGGGCGCGACGGAGAAGTCGATGGACTTCGCCGCCTCGAGCCGCCGACTGCTCGGACTGCTGCGACCGCAGCGTCACCTGATGATCGCCGTCGTGGTCCTGGCGACGTTGAGTATCGGTCTGAGCGTGATCGGTCCTCGCCTGCTCGGCCACGCCACCGACCTGGTGTTCGCGGGGATCTTCAGTCGGCGGCTGCCCGCTGGCAGCACGAAGGAGCAGGCGGTCGCGCAGCTGCGTGCCACCGGCCACGGCACCCAGGCGGACCTGCTCGCCTCGCTCGACGTGACCCCCGGTCATGGCCTGGACTTCGATGCCATCGGTGTCGTGCTGCTGGGGGTCGTGCTCGTCTACGCGGTGTCCGGGCTGTGCGGTGTGCTCCAGGCCCGGCTGGCGAACCTGGCCCTGCAGAGAGTGATCAGTGATCTGCGCCGCGACGTCCAGGCGAAGATCTCGCGGTTGCCCATCCGTTACTTCGACGGTCAGCCGCGAGGCGAGGTGCTCAGCCGGGTCACCAACGACATCGACAACTTCGGGCAGAGCCTGCAGCAGAGCATGTCGCAGATCGTCGTGTCGACGCTGACGATCGTGGGCGTGCTGTCGATGATGCTCTGGATCTCCTGGATCCTCGCCCTGATCGCGCTGGTCACGGTGCCAGTGTCGATCATGGTGGCGACCCGGGTCGGCAAGCTGGCTCAGCCCCAGTTCGTCGCTCAGTGGCGGATCACCGGTGGTCTCAACGCCCATATCGAGGAGATGTACACCGGGCACACGCTCGTGCGGGCGTTCGGCCGGCAGGAGGAATCCGCGGAGATCTTTCGTGAGCAGAACGAGCGGCTCTACGCCGCCAGTTGGCGCGCGCAGTTCATCTCCGGTCTCATGCAGCCCTCGATGTTGTTCATCGGAAACCTGAACTACGTGCTGGTAGCGGTGATCGGCGGCCTGCGGGTCGCGTCCGGCTCGCTGTCGATCGGTGACGTCCAGGCGTTCATCCAATACTCTCGGCAGTTCAGCCAGCCGTTGTCCCAGGTTGCCAGCATGGCGAACCTGGTGCAGTCCGGGGTGGCCTCCGCGGAGCGGGTGTTCGACCTGCTCGACACCGTCGAGCAGGAACCCGACCGGGCGGTTCCGGCGCATCCGGAGCGGCTTCGTGGCCGGGTGGCCTTCGAACACGTCTCCTTCCGCTACGAACCGAACAAGCCGTTGATCGAGGACCTGTCACTCGTCGCGGAACCTGGTCACACCGTCGCGGTCGTCGGGCCGACCGGTGCCGGCAAGACCACTCTGATCAACCTGCTGATGCGCTTCTACGAGGTCACCGGCGGACGGATCACCTTGGACGGGGTCGATGTCGCGGCGATGTCCCGGGATGAACTGCGGGCCAGCATCGGCATGGTCCTGCAGGACACCTGGCTGTTCGGCGGAACGATCGCGGAGAACATCGCCTACGGTGCGGAGGGCGCCACCCAGGAGCAGATCGTGGCGGCGGCCCGCGCCGCGCACGTCGACCGGTTCATCCGCACCCTTCCCGCGGGTTACGACACCGTGCTCGACGACGAGGGGGTCGGCGTGAGCGGCGGGGAGAAGCAGCTGATCACCATCGCCCGTGCCTTCCTCGTGGAACCTCTGATCCTGGTTCTCGACGAGGCGACGAGTTCGGTGGACACCCGTACCGAGGTCCTCATCCAACGGGCGATGTCGACCCTGCGGGCGGGCCGGACCGCGTTCGTCATCGCGCATCGACTGTCGACCATCCGGGACGCGGACACCATTCTTGTGATGGAGAACGGAGCCATCGTCGAACAGGGCACCCACACCGAACTCCTGGCCGCTGGCGGCCTGTACTCCCGGCTGTACCAGTCCCAGTTCGCCCAGGCCGTCGTCGAGATCTGACCGTCGAGGTCTGACGCGAGCGGTTGCGCTACCAGCCTGTGCGTGTGACAGCGGGGATGAGCGCGAGCCGGACGGCTCGTTAGGTGAACTCTGACAAGAAAGCGGATCGGGATCGCTCCGGTCGACCCTGAGCGGTTAGCATGCCGTGCCTTCCCGGGATGCAACAGTGCCGATGGTCGGTGAACGGTGCCGATGGCCGGTGCGGGCTCTTTCGGCGATGATGTCGGTGGAGGTGGGGGATGGCGAAGGATGAACCGGCGGACCCGCGGCTGCCACGAGGGCCCTCCTGGGCTGCGCAGGTCGGCCCGGGGCGGGCTGAGGACATCGCCGAGAGACTGGCCGCGGAGGAGTCCACCGAGACGACCCTCGAAGCATCCGGCCGGTGGCCGTCGGCCCAGCCGCCTCCCGGGCTCTACCCGCCGCCGCAGTCCGCGGGGTCAGCCTGGGGCACGGGCGAGCTTCCGATCGCGACGCCCGTGTACGGCGGCCCACCGCTCCAACCGCTCCCGCCGCCCCAGCCCGACCGGGATCAGTGGTTTTCCGGGCCTCGGCGGGGTTGGCTGCGTCGCCTGTTCCGAAGGTGACGGATCCGAGATGACCGGGTTCGTTCCCGTGGCACGTGCTCAGGCGCCCGGTCCGCCCGGTCCACCCGGTTCTCTCCGGTCGAGGAGGACGGCGCCGCGCCGGACGTACGCCGTCTGGGAGCTGACCCTGGCGTGCAATCTCGCCTGCGGGCACTGCGGCTCGCGCGCCGGTGACCGGCGGCCCGCGGAGCTGACGACCGAGCAGGCGCTCGACGTCGTGGCGCAGCTCGCGGCGGTCGGCGTGGACGAAGTCACGCTCATCGGCGGTGAGGCGTTCCTGCGCCGCGACTGGTTGACGATCGCGGCCGAGATCACCCGCCGGGGCATGGGATGCACGGTCACGACGGGTGGATACCGGATGAGCGCGGCCATGGCGCGCGGACTGCGCACGGCGGGTGTCGAACAGTGCTCGGTGTCGGTGGACGGGATGGCCGCCACCCACGATCGCTTACGCGGCCGGAAGGGCTCGTGGCAGTCGTGTTTCACGACGATGGAATGGCTGCGCGCCGCCGACGTCGAGGCTACCTGCAACACCCAGATCAATCGTCTGACCGCATCCGAACTGCCCGAGCTGTACCGGCGGCTGCGGGCCGCGGGCGTCGTCGCCTGGCAGTGGCAGCTGACCGTTCCGATGGGCAACGCGGCCGACCACGCCGAGCTCCTGCTCCAGCCGGTCGAGCTGCTCGAGGTGTTCCCGATGCTTGCCCGGATCGCGCGTCGCGCCCGCCGGGACGGCATCCGCGTCCATGCCGGCAACAACGTCGGCTACTACGGCCCTTACGAAAGGCTGCTGCGCTCTCCCGAGGGGTCGGCCTTCTGGGCGGGATGCCAGGCCGGGTTGTCCACGCTCGGCATCGAGGCGGACGGCACGATCAAGGGTTGCCCCTCGTTGCCGACCCGGGACTACGCTGGGGCAACATCCGCGACCGCAGCCTCACCGATCTGCTGCGTGACGCTCCCGAGCTAGCGGTCAACATGGCGGCGGGGACGCCGGCCGCGGTCGAGAACCTGTGGGGCTTCTGCCGCGGCTGTGCGTACGCGGACGTCTGCCGCGGCGGCTGCACCTGGACCGCCCACACTTTCTTCGGCCGCGCCGGCAACAATCCCTACTGCCATAACCGGGCGCTGACACATCAGCGCGCCGGGGTGCGGGAACGGCTGGTCCAGGTCGCCCCGGCGCCGGGGGAGCCATTTGACCATGGACTTTTCTCCGTCGTCCAGGAAGACCTGGACGCGCCCTGGTCCCTGACCGACCGGCCCCGCCTTACGGCCGAGGAGATCCACTGGCCCCGTGACTGGATCGACTGACGGTTCCTCGCCGTCTCGGGAGGTGCCCAACCGGGGAGGTGCGCCAGGTCTGGGATCCGCCCCGGTCGAGGCTGGCCGAGGTCCGGGCCGGCTCGGGTCCGGGGGCGCCGGGTCAGGACCTGCGCCAAGTGGAGATGTGGACGGTGCTGGCGGCGGTGAAGGGCGCACTATCCCAGCCACCGTACCGGTCGACCAGTGCCAGGCCGGCGAGCCGAGCCATGAGATCGAGCTCGGCGGGCCAGGCGTGGCGCAACTCCACCGGAGATAGGTGTCGATGCCGTGGTCGGTGATGGCGATGTGGCGGCTATGGATCCGCTGGGTGGAGCGGTCGAGTATCGCGGTGTTCAACCGGGTCTCGTCGTCGGCGGTCGTGGTGACCCGGAGGTCCTGCCCGCGGTCGAACAGGGAGAGTTCCGGTACGAACGCCTCCAGGATGAACACCCCGCCGGGCCGCAGGCGGGCGGCGGCCGAGGCGAAACACCGTTCCTGGTCAGCCTGGGTCAGCAGGGCGAAGAACGTGCTGAACACGACGTAGACGAGGCTGAACGAACCTCCTGGAACGTCGATGTCGGCGAAATCCCCGATCGTCACCGGCAGTTCCGCGCCGCCGGGTTTCGCCCGCAGCCGCCCAACCATGCGCTCGGAGGCGTCGATCCCGGCTACCGGAATTCCACGCGCCGCCAGCGGCAGGGCGATTCGCCCGGTCCCGATTCCGAGTTCCAGTACCGGCCCGTCGCCGGCCCGTTCCGCGGGGAAGTCGACGACCGCGCCGATCTCCTCGACTCGGGAACCCACGAGATGCCACCGGTCGTAGACATCTGCGATCCGGTCGCCGTACTCGGCCGGATCCTCTTTTCCGGGTTTCGTCACCATGCCGACATCGTGACAGTTACCCGGCCAGCCT
>NZ_CDWTNB010000009.1:0-49087 GCF_977947065.1 Frankia sp. CgJB1 | reverse complement strand
CCAGCGGACTCCGACCAGGTCGGCGAGCCCGCCCACGAGCAGGCATCCGATCCCCGCCGGCGTGCCCAGCAACACCGCGATCGGCGCTGCTCCCGCGAGCGACCCCAGGACGATTCCGGCCAGCGGGAGCGAGGCCACCAGCCGTCCGGATGACCGGGGCCCGGCCAGTGCCGAGGTCAGCTCGCCCGCCCGCACCGCGTCGGCGCGGGCGGGCGCCGCGAGCATCGTCGCGACGGGAGCCAGCCTTGCGCCGACGGCCGCGCAGACCTGGTAGGCGACTCCGAGCTGTCGCAGTGATGACGCCTCACTGCGGCACAACAATGGACCGGGCTCCTCCGTCCGGTCGAGCGCGGCACCGAGCTGGTCCAGGGGCACCCAGGCCGATCGTCCCGCCGGTGCCGCAACGAGTTCGTCGATGCCGCCCGCCGCCCGGCGCAGGGCCTCGAGCTGGGTTGCGCCGGCGTCGAGCTCGGCCGCGAACGCGGCGAGGAGGTCTTCGGCGGACTGGCGGACCGCCACCTGCCTACGCCGCTCCCGTGACCGCCGTCGCGCCCGGGCGAGACAGCAGAGCAGCACGGCCACGACGCCCGCCGCCACCGGTCCGGCGGCCAGCGTGAGCAGGACGGCACCGAGGACCAGGCCGATTCCCGAACCGATCACGGTTCCGGTCCTCGGCCGGGTGACTGCGACGGTTGCCGGGACGGTCCCCACGCGCTCGAGTACGGTCATGCTCGCCTCCGCACCTGCGACCCGGCGTCGACCAGGGCTGGAAGCGAGACACCGCGCACGTCCAGCAGGTCGCGCAGGATCGGCAGGCCCTCCGCCGGCGTCTGGTCGCAGGCGCGCATGACTAGCCCGTTCCGGGAAGGTGAGGCAGAAACGACCAGGGCCGGCACGACCTGAACCAGTCCGCTGCCCGCCTGGCGGAACACCCCGATCGCGCAGACCCGGCGGCGGCCGTCGGCCTCCCGGCGAAGATGAACGGCGGTGTGGAGCGCTGCCGCGATCTGGCTGTGGACCGCTGGGCGGGACAGCCCGGCGAGGGCGGCGAGAGCCTCCAGACGGGTGGGCAGCGCACTGGTGTCGTTGGCGTGCACGGTGCTCAACCCGCCCTCGTGACCGGTGTTGAGGGCGACGAGGAGATCGAGCACCTCGGGGCCGCGGACCTCGCTGAGCACCAGCCGGTCCGGGCGCATGCGCAGCGCCTGGCGGACCAGATCGCGCTGGGTCACCTCGCCAGCGCCCTCGATGTTCGGCGAGCGGGCCTCGAGTCGCACCATCCCCGGACGGTCCATGACGAGCTCGGCGGTGTCCTCCACTAGCACGATCCGTTCGTCGGGGCGCACCGCTCCCAGTAGCGCGGCAAGCAGCGTGCTCTTGCCCGAGCCGGTTCCCCCGGTCACCACGATCGCAAGTCGGGCGCTCAGGACTGCGTGCAGCACGGCCGCCACGGCCGGGCTCATTGTTCCGGCGAGCACGAGTTCGTCGAAGGTGAAGGGGCGACGCCGGGTCCGTCGCAGCGACAGGCACGTACCCTGCACCGCAATCGGTGCCAGAACCGCGTGCAACCGGGTTCCGTCGCGCAGTTGCACGTCGGCGAAGGGCATCGCGGCGTCCAGGCGCCGCCCGGCCGTCGCGGCGAGACGAACGGCCAGGCGCCGCACCGCTTCCTCGTCCGCGAAAGCGACCGAGGTACGGATGAGCCGGCCCCGGCGTTCCACCCAGACCTCGCCGGGCCCGTTGACCAGGACATCGGTGACGTGTGGATCAGCGAGGAGGGGATCCAGCGGGCCGGCTCCGAGCGGCTCCGCGGGTACGGTCGTCGGTTCCGGTGGTTTCGGTGGTTCCGGTGGTTCGAGCGGTTCCGGCGGGATTGCGAACGGCGGTGAAGATCGTGTGGAGACCGCGGGCCTCGCGGCCGCTCGGGCAGCCGGTGCGGCCGCGTGACCTGTGGCGGGGAATGGGGACCTGCGTCGCTCGCCGAGCCCGGTCATGACCAGGCCTCCGGATCGGGCCACACCCGTGGCCCGAGAACGCCGAGGCGGGTCAGCAGTTCCTCGCTGAGGCGATCGATGGTGTTCCCGCTGGCTGAGCCGCCGTAGCGGTCGCGAGTGGGAACCGGACGGTGCCGTCGGCTGCTGATCACCCCGGCCAGTGGCACGCCGAGCATCGTGGCGATCGCCTCCGGGGTGAGGCGGTCGGATGGGTGCAGCCGGACGACGGCGCGCACATCGGCAGCCTGGCGGATGGCAGCCGAGCAGACACGTTCGGCCGCCACGATCGACGGCAGGTCCGCGGGCGTGACGATCAGCACCGTCTGGCAGGTCCGCAGGGCCACGGTGGTGCCCGCGTCGGTTGCGGTGGCCGCCGGATTCCCTCGGCCGGGGAGATCTAGGATCACCAGGTCGGACGTGCAACGAGCGGTCGCGAGCAGGGTGGCGATCGTCGCCGGGGGAACGGCTGGGCTGACAGCGGGATCCCAGGACACCACGGAGAGGTCACTCCGGCGGGGCAGCAGGCCGGACCAGGCGATCGGCCCGACCGGGCCGTTCCCGTCCATCTGGTCGTGCTGGTCGTGGCGCGCGGGAAACAGCGACGCCAGGCTGGAGGTCTCCCCGCCAGGGAAGGCACCGGACATGGACGGCACGAGGCGGGCGAAGGCGGGGGCGAGCCCACCACCGTGCGGATCCGCGTCGATCAGCATCGTGCGCAGGTCGTGCCTCAGCCCGGCCAGGGCTAGCGAGACGGCCAAGGTGGAGGCTCCCGTCCCGCCGCGGCAGCCGATGATGCCCAGCGTCACCGAATGATGCCGATCGAGCCCGTCGAGATCGCTGAGGAGGTCGACGAGCCAGGGCTCGGCTTCGGGAAGGAAGACCACGTGATCGGCGCCAATGCGCACGGAGGCGTCCCACACCCGGCCGTCGTCGACGTGTCCTCCGACCAGGACGACATGCCGTCGATCGGGCAGCGCGGCCGCGATGCACGGCTCGATCTCGTCCATTCCGACGATGATCAGGGGGGCCGACGTCCAGTTGCGGCGCACCGCGCTCATCTCGGCGGCGACCGTCATCGATACACCGGCGGCCGCCGCAAGCCGCAACAGATCGTCAAGCAGGTCCGGAATGGCGGTGACGATGAGCGGGCGTACGACCGGACCGTGGTTCTCCGCGGCGGTCAGCAGGGGCGGCGCAGGGGACATGGCGGCCTCGTTCCCATCGGGGTCGGGGAAGACGTGGTCTCACCATGCGCCGCGACAGGCCCTGTGGATGACCGCCCTCCACAGGGCCTGAAGATCTTCTGATGGAAGTTTCGACCGGCCGAGACCCTGCCGAGACCGCAGGCCGGGAACGCGTGGCTGCCGCCTACGTGGCAGGAGGGGCGGCGGCCCACGCAGGGGTCCGTACCGAGTGGTTCATACGGGCAGGTTCGTTGTGGTCCATCCGTGCAGCGGATCCGTCAGGTGCGTCAATCGCGCCGTAAGTGTGGATCAGGTCCGGGCGAGCGCCTCGCAGACGGCGAGGGACTCCCGTGCGGCGAGTTCCAGGGCCTTCGCGCAGTGCCGTACCCAGATGGCCACGCCGTCGGCGCCGCCACCGACATAGGCTGCGGCGGCCTCGCGGTACCCGGCGATGACGTCCCCGGTGCGGTCCACCCGCAGGATGCTCGCCGGGTTCTGCCCCAGCTCGAGATGCCCCACGTCGGTCGCCGTGAGCGCCTTGGGATCGAGGCCCCGGCCGATCAGGACCAGGCGGGTGGCGGCCCGGGCGATGACCCCGTCGAGGGCGCCGAACGGTCGCAGGGCCAGCAGTTCCCCGTGCACCACGGCGGCCACCACGATCGCCGGCGCGCTCGTGGGCGCGACGAGGAGTCCGGTCAGGCCATCCAGCCGGACCGAGGTCTCCACCGAGTGGGGAGGCGGGCCCAACCGCAACGGGTCGAGGATCTCCCGGGTGCCGGCATCGGCCCGCGGACGACCGAGCTCGTCGTCCGGGACGAAACCCCGGCCCAGCAACACGTGCATGCGGGCCAGGGCCTGTCGCGGTGCCTGCTCCCAGGCCGGAACCAGGATGCCCAGCTCGGCGTAGAGCCGAACCGTGCCGAGGACGACAGGGAACGGATGGCCGGATCCGGCCATGGCGGCGTCGTTCCGTGTACCGCGGTCGGTGACCGCTCCGGCCTCCGACGCGTCCGTCTTCTCCAGACCGGGGAGCACACCTTCGGGCCCGGGTCGGGCCAGGTGCGCCCGCAGTTCGTCCAGGCTGATCTCGTATCCCTCGAGGGCGGCGCAGGCGCGGGCGGCCCGCAACGATGCCTCCGCGGTCACCTCGGCGCTCTGGCGGCGCAGAACGCGGTGGCGCAGGAGCGTGTCCACCGCGGATCGGGCGCTGTCCGCCGCTTCGCGCACTCCGGGCAGAGCGGCAACACGGGCGAGTGGATCGGCGGCGAGGACTGTTCCAGACGGGCGGAGACTCACAGCTCGCACGCTACCCGTTCGTGCCATGCGGGCTGGGCCACGCGGGGTCGGACCACCCGGGCCGTGCGGGCCAAGCGGGAAGACGGTGAGACCCGTAGGAGGAGTCACAGGTCTGAGCCGCGTCGTTGGGCCTCCGGGCGGCTCCGCGCGGGGGAGACTGCGTAGAGGGACCGGGGCGGCGGACCGCGTCACGACGGGGGACGGTCGGCCGAGAGGGTGTTGCCGGGAGGGTGTTGACGGTATGGGCCGGAGGGGCCCAGGGCGGATGGCCTCCGGTGGGGCTTCCCGGTCCACCGCCGGTTCGGACCCTGTCGGATCAGGGCGCAGGTCGGATCAGGGTGGTAGCGCGAACTGTCCCGCCGTCCAGCACGGGCGGGTCGCCGCCAGAGGGAGGACCAGAAGTGTCGATCGCAGCCGGGAAGGCTCGGGACGGCCGTGAGCCGACGCTGGGTGAGCTGGTGGCCCTGGCCACTCGCGATGTCTCGTTGCTGATTCGTCAGGAGATCAACCTGGCCAAGGCCGAGCTCGCCCAGCAGGCGGTGTCAGCTGTGCTCGGAATCGGTTTTCTGGCGGTGGCGGCCGGCCTCGGGTTCTGCGCTCTGATCGCCGTCACGATCTTTCTGGGGGAGCTGTTCACCTGGGCCGGCATCGAGCGTTTCTGGTCCTATCTGCTGACGGCCGGTCTCTACCTCGTCGTTGCGGGGCTGCTGGCCCTGTTCGCGATGGCGCGGTTCCGCAAGCTCTCCCCGCCCGAGCGGACCATCCAGACCGTGCGCGACGACATCACCTGGCTACGTAATCCCACGACCGCCCCAGTCGGGTCGACCGCCCCAGTCGGGTCGGCGGGCCCGGTCGGACCGGGAGACGCGGTCGGGTCGGCGGATGCGGCCGCCCACCCGGGCCAGCGCGGGCACTGACACCCCCGCGCTGGGTGCGCGGTGTCCGCCGGTACCCAAGCCTGCCGGCGGTCGGCAGAGGGTCTGGCGACGGAGCCGGCGGCGGACGTTCGAGGGCCGACTGCGGACCCCACGACCGGCCCGTCACGAGCACCGCCGGTCCGGGGCCGATGGCTGGTCTGCCATCCTGGCAGGCGATGGAGGACACCGTTCCCGAGCCCGCCACTGTCCTGGTCGACGGGCCGTGGCGGCATCGTGACGTGTCTGCCAACGGTACCCGGCTGCACGTGGCGGAGTTGGGGAGTGGCCCGCTCGTCCTGCTGCTGCACGGCTTCCCGCAGTTCTGGTGGGCCTGGCGTCACCAATTCACCGCGCTGGCGGCGGCGGGCTACCGCGTCGTCGCGCCGGACCTGCGCGGCTATGGAGCGAGTGACAAGCCGCCTCGGGGCTATGACGCCTTCACTCTCTCCGATGACGTGGCCGGTCTGGTCAGGGCATTGGGGGAACCGGACGCCGCGGTCGTGGGCCACGACTGGGGTGGGCTGCTTGGCTGGACCACCGCGGTTCGTCACCCGATGGTGGTGCGTCGGCTCGCGATCCTGGCCATGCCTCATCCGCTGCGGCTGCGGCACCAGATCGCGGCGGATCCCCGTGGTCAGGGTGCCGCCAGCCGGTACATGCTCGGTTTTCAGCTGCCATGGCGGCCCGAACGGGTCCTGGTGGCCGAGGACGCCGCCCACGTCGCAACGCTGCTACGCGGCTGGGGAGGACCGGGGTATCCGGATGCCGAGGCCGAGCGGCGATATCGATCGGCAATGCGCATTCCCGGGGTGGCGCACAGCTCCCTGGAGTACCATCGGTGGATCTTCCGGTCGTTGTTCCGGCCCGATGGGGCGCGTTTCGGTAGTGTCCTCCGTCGGTCGCTGCGGATGGAGACCCTGCAGATACACGGGGAAATGGACCGTTGTTTCCTGCCGTCCACCGCCCAGGGCGCCGGGCGCTACGTCAGCGGTCCCTACACCTGGCGCCTGCTCGGTGAGATCGGGCACTTCCCGCATGAGGAGGCCCCCGACCTCGTCAACGCCGAACTGCTCGGCTGGCTTCGTCCCTGAGCGTCGCCCGGCCGTCGGTGCGGGAGTACCGGCGGTCAGTTGCACCCCTGCGTGCTCACCTCCGCCGTGGCGATCACCCCGGCGGCGGCAGGCCTGGCCACTTCGGCGGCGCTCAGGACGTAACCGGTGTCGCTGTCGTTGACGGCCGCGGCGAACACGACACCCAGGACGTCCCCGCTTTCGGACAACAGGGGTCCACCGGAGTTTCCCGGCAGCACCCGTCCGCGGACCGCGTAGATGTCGCGCAGGACGAGGCCGTGCGAGTAGATGTCCGGGGCCTGGGCGGTCTGATGGTTGCGGACGCGCGCCGCCACAGTGGTGTAGGGCCCGTCCTGGGGATAACCGGCAATCACTGCGGCATCTTCGGCCGCGGCCGGTGGGTTTATCCGGAACCGCAGCGGCGGCCGTTGCAGGTCCGGCACGCGGAGCACGGCGACGTCCCGGTCGGGGTCGAACAGGACGACCTCGGCCGGCAGGGTGCGCGAGGCCAGCACGATCATCGGACGGTGCACCCCGGCTACGACGTGCGCGTTGGTCATGACGCGTTGCGGGGCGATGACGAACCCGGATCCCTCGACCCGTTTGTCGCAGGACCTGGCGACGCCACGGATCTTCACGATGCTCGCCGCCGCGTTGCGGACCCCGGCAGTCTGGGTGGAAGCGGGATCGGGCGGATCGGCGGCGACGATGCGCCCGCCGCCGAGCCCGGCGAAGACCTCGGGGAAGCCGTTGTTGTCAGCCAGTTGGCGCAGGTCGGCGAATGCACTGCGGACCTCGTTGGGCATCCCGGCGTCCACGGTGGCGAGGATCCGCGATTCCCGGACAGAGCGAGCGAGGGACTCGAAGGGCGACCGATCGACGGCCGTCGCCAGCAGCCAGGCGACAAGAACCACCGATAAGCCGGAGAGCACCGCACCCGCGGCGGCATCGACGGCCCTGCCGGGGCGCCAGGTCACCCGGTCCCGGATGGCGACCCCGACCGCGGTGCCCGCGACCTGCCCAACCAGGGCGAGACCGAGCACGGTCAGGAGACCGACCATGGCGCCGTGGCTCTCCTGACCGATCAGTTCGGCGAAGGGCTTCGCGACCTTGGCACCGAGCACACCGCCGCCGAAGAAGCCGACGAACGACAGCGCGCCCACCAGGAAGCCCTGCCGGTACCCGGAGATCGCGAAGAGCACGGCGAGCAGGAGAAGAACGATGTCCAGGACGTTGAGCACGACGGGCGTCGGTTCGACTCAGGAGATCTTCAGTGTGGCTGTCATGTTGGGATGCAGAGTGCAGACCACCGGGTAGCTACCCGGTTCCGTCACGGAGAAGGTGATGCTCTGTGACTCTCCCGCGGAGACGATGCGCGTGTGTGCCTCGGGAATCCGCGGAATGACGAAGTTGTGCGGCGGGGACTGCGGCGTGACCGAGAAGTCGACGCGGATCCGCCCCGGCCTGGCCACCAGTTCCATCGCGGAGAAGTGCAGGTTTGGCAGGCCCGTGACGGCGAAGATCTGCAGGCCACCCGCTCCCTCGGTGGGGGTGAGGGAGGGCCCCGTCGACGCGCCGTCCTTGCCCGAGCCGCCGCAGCCCGCGGCGCCCAGGAACAGACCGAGCGCCAGCCCGAGGGCTACCGTGAGCCGGCCCAGCCGGGGTGTCCGTCCGGTCCAGCCCGCCCGGTCCATCCAGGCCACCCGAGCGGGCGGGCGCTGGATACCACCCGGCCGTCGTGACCGCCCCTGCCGGGGGGAGTGGATGGACGGTCGCGGTCCCGCATGGTCACGGTCCGCGGTGCTGGTCATCAGCTGTGCCTCTCGTCGCAGGGCGATGCCGGTGCCGTCGGCGGGCTGGACTTGTCCAGTGGCGGGGACTTGTCCAGTGGACCGGACTGTAGCGGTGCAGGGGACGGTGTCGGCGGGCGGGACGTCTGCGCGGGCATGACCGGGGTCCCGCTGGTCGTGGCCCGCGCGACTGGGTAGTCGATGAGCTCGGTGTCGTCCCACGGCTGTTCCCACCCGCCGAGACGGAGAAGAACATCGAGGATGCCCGCGGTGAAGCCCCACACCAGCATGCTGCGGACCCGAAAGGCGGGTCCGGCGAGGCCGGTGCGGTGGCGCAGCATGACCCGGTTGGCCGGGTCGGCCAGCTCCGCGAGTGGCACCCGGGCGACCGACGAGGTCTCGGCGGGATCGACGGGCACGACCGCGCACGGAATACGCCACCAGCCGATCACCGGGGTCACGAGATAACGACTGGCGTGCAGGTAGAGCGGGGAGGCGACGGTGAGCACCTCGACCCCCGCGGGATCGAGCCCTACCTCTTCCTCGGCTTCGCGCCTCTTCCTCGGCTTCGCGCAGCGCCGTGTGCACCCGCGACTCGTCCGTCGCGTCGGTGGCGCCACCGGGGAACGCGGGCTGGTTGGCATGGCTGCGCAGCTCGGCCGCCCGTTCGAGCAGGAGGATGTCCGGCCCCTCCGGGCCATCATCGCCGAACAGGATGAGTACGGCGGCCGGTCGAGCATCCGCGCCCGCATGACCCGGATGGGTCCGGCTGGTCACGAGGGCCTGCCCGGCCTTCTCCGCCAGAGTGCGCAGCCAGGCCGGGGGCGGGGGGATGGTGGCCCCGTCGGCGTTGGCTGGCATCTCGTTCATCGCAGGGTTTCGACGTCGTTGCGTGTTCCCCGGACCAGCCGGGCCGCCTCGGCAGGCTCAGTGGGGCCGAGCCCGAAGGACGGGCACAGCCGGGCCAGCCCGCAGGCGCCGCAGGCCGGGCGGCGCGAGTGACAGATCCGTCGCCCATGAAAGATCATGCGATCGGAGGCGATGGTCCAGTCCCGCTGTTCGATGAGCGCTGCCAGGTCCGACTCGACCTTGACGGGGTCGGTCTGAGTGGTCAGCCCAAAGCGGCGGGACAGCCGCCCGACGTGAGTGTCGACGGTGATTCCGGGCAGGTCGAACGCATGCCCCAGCACGACGTTCGCCGTCTTGCGACCGACGCCCGGCAAGGTCACCAGGGCCGCCAGCGACCGTGGAACCTCACCGTCGAAGCGTTCGGTCAGGGCCGCGCCGATGCCGATCAGCGAGTTCGCCTTGGCGCGGAAGAACCCGGTCTGTCGCAGCATGTCCTCGAGTTCGGCGCGGTCCGCGCCCGCATAGTCGGCTGCGGTCCGATAACGGGCGAACACTCCAGGAGTGACCTCGTTGACCTTCTTGTCCGTGCACTGGGCCGACAAGACGGTGGCGACCAGCAGTTCGAGAGCGTTGTCGAAGTGTAACGCGATGTGGGCGTCGGGATGGATATTGCCCAGCAGACGCACTATCCGGCGAGCCCGCCGGGTCTTCGCGAGCGGGGTCTCCGCCGCGGCGTCGACGGTTGCGGGCATGTCTGGCAGCGTATCTGCCGGTCGATCCGCCCGTCCGGCACCGCTGCCGGGTGGTCCGAACGGGCTCCGGCCAGGTGGCCGATGCGCGACACACCCACCCCCGGTCGCATGCGATGGTCGCCGGTCGGCCACCATGGAGAGGTCATGTTTGTCATTGCCGCGGTCACCTTTCCCCTGCTGCTTCTCGGCCTTCTGCTGGCGATGGAACGGGTGGAACGTCCGTTGAATGCCGCCGACACCGGTAAGGGCCTCGAGGGCTTCCTCGACAACGCCCGGCCGGACGAGGTCAGCACTTTCGTCAATCAGGGCCTCCCCGCCGCGTTGGAGCGCTACCGGCGGCGTCTGCGCCGACCGCCGCCGGGCAAGCATCGAGCCGCCTGACCGCGCGGGGCTAGGCCGGGCCGATCGGGCCTGTCGGGTCCTGTCGATCGGCTTGTCGGAGCCATCTGGGGGTCCCTGGCCGTGCTCTCTGCCGATAGTCCTGGCATGCTCAGGACCGTGGAGGATCTGCTTGCCCGCGTACCACTGTTCGTAGGGCTGTCCGAGCAGGACCGAATGGCCCTCTCTGACCATCTTGATCGGCAGGATGTCACCCGTGGGGACGTGCTGTTCCGTGAAGGAGATGTCGGGGACCGGGTCTTCGTCGTCCTGTCCGGAAAGGTGAAGATAGGACGTCAGTCGGCCGACGGCCGGGAGAACCTGCTGTCCGTGATGGGTCCCGGAGACCTGTTCGGAGAGCTGTCGTTGTTCGACCCCGGCCCCCGCACGGCTACCGCTACGGCAGTCACGGATGCATCGCTGCTGTCGCTGGAACATACCGCGTTGCGTCCCTGGCTGCGATCACGCCCGGAGGCGGGCGCGATGCTCCTACGAGTGCTGGCCCGCCGGTTGCGGCGTACCAATGACAACGTTGCTGACATGGTGTTCACGGATGTGCCGGGGCGAGTGGCGAAAGCCCTCCTCGACTTGGCGGAACGCTTCGGAGAGCCGGCACAGCCCGGCAATGAGGCCGCCGGTGTCCGTGTCGAGCACGGACTCACGCAGGAGGAACTGGCCCAACTGGTGGGCGCATCCCGGGAGACGGTGAATAAGGCGCTCGCCGACTTCGCCACCCGGGGCTGGCTGCGCCTGGACTCCCGCGCGGTCGTGCTGCTCGATCGCGAACGCCTGTCCCGCCGCGCACGCTGAGGCCGGCGACCGGCGACCGGCGAAAAGCTCGGGGTCCCGCCGGGGCCTCGAGCGCCGGTCGACGCGCGCAAGGCCTGGCCACGGGAGGTGACCGCTCCAGCGGGTTATCCGGTCGTCCCGGCCACGCCCGCGGGGGTGGTGGTCGCGCCGCCGGCGGCGTCGGCGGCCCCGCTGACCGGCAGGTTCCCCAGCAGCCGGCGGGTCTGCGGCGCCTCGCTGACAGCCCCCGTGGCGGTCGCGGCCGCCAGGGCCCGCAGATAGGCGGCACGACCGCCTTCCAGATCGCCGTTGGCCACCAACGCGGTGCCGAGCGCGCGGTAACCGAGCACCTGGGCGCGTACGTCCTCGGCACCCACGTTGACCGCGCGCCGGGCCACGATGAGAGCCTGGGCGGGCTGCCCGGCATCCAACAGGATGCCGGCGAGATGGGCGTATGCCTGCCGGCGGGGGAACATCAGGGTTGCCGGTTCGCTTGCCGACAATGCCTCCCGCAACAGCTCGGTCGCCTCATCGAGCCGCCCGCGAGCCCGGGCGATCTGCGCGACCAGTACCTTCGCCCCGAGCTGGGCATGCGGGCGCAACTCCAGCTGCGCGAGGTCCGCCTGCGCGATCTCGGCGGCCTGTCCGGCCTTGTCCACTTCGCCGGCGTCGAGCCAGGTCAGCCCGAGCAGCACCCGGGCCAGCGCGCCGACGACGACGTGCCCGCGGGCGGCCGCCTCGGCACATGCCTGTTCCAGGTACTCTGCCCCGCGGGCCGGTTCGCCGGTGCCACGGGCCGCCAGCCCACGGGCGACCAGGGTCAGCATCGTTCCCCACGCGTCGCCGATGCTGGCGAACAGCTCAGCGGCCCGCTCCGCGTGGGCCTCGGCGGTGGCGATGTCGCCCAGCTCGGCGGTCGCTATCGCGTCGATGGTGAGGCAGACGGCCATCCCCCACTGCTCGCCCACGGAACTGGCCAGCTCGATCAGTTCGCGGGTGAGTTCGCGGGCCCGGGTGAGCTGCCCGGACAACAGCAGCACCAGCGCCTCCGTGCCCCGGCACCAGCCGAGGCCGCCGGTGTCCTCGAGCCGGTCGAACACCGCGGACGCCTCGCGCAGCGTCCGCTCGGCGCGGGGGTAGTCCCCCCGGGTGGTGGCGCTCCAGGCCAGGTGCTGCAACGCCCAACCGACCCCGCGGGGGTCGTCGACCTGGCGGGCGATCGCGAGGGCCTCGCGGTAGCGCTCCTCCGCCGCGTCGATGCGGCCAGCGTTGTATTCGAGCATGCCCAGCCGGCGCAACGCGGCGGCCTCCGCGTGGTTGTCACCGGCCTGTTGCGCCGATTCCAGGGCGGTGAGCAGGCACTGCGCCGCCTCTTCGGCGCGTCCCTGCTTCTGGCGCAGCTCGCCGAGCACGGAGAAGGCGGCGGCCCGTCGGGCGGGTGCGTTGGCCCGTAGCGTGGGGCGTAGCGTGCGTTCGGCCTCGTCGAGTTGGCGCAGCGCGACCAGGGCCTCAGCGTGCAGCACGCGGGCGGCATTGTCCTCATCCGGGTCGATGATGCCGCGGCCCAGACGGCGCGCGTTGGCCAGCAGGTCGGCGGCGGCCCGATGATTGTCTCGGGCCAGCGCCTCGCGCGCCAGCCGGACATGTGCGTGGAACCCGGACATCCGGGACGACCAGGCCGGATCGGTGGCGGGAAGGTTCATCGATGCGGCCAGGTCATAGGCCCGCAGGGCGTGGTTCGCGACAAAGGTGGAGACGGCCCGCGAGCTGCCGACCATCGCCGTCACCCCCCAGCGCGCCGCCGTGGCGTGCCGGCGGGCCCGCTCGACCTTGGGCAGCCCGGCGTAGCCGGCGTCGCGGGCCATGGGATGGACGAACCGCCACCTCGTCTCCGTCGTCCGGGGCGGCCGGGCGAGCTGGCGCTCGGTCAGTACCCGCAGCGCGCGGGTGACCTCCTCGGCGGGCCGTTCGTCGACCACCGGCAGCGCCTCGGCTGGAAACCGCGGGCCGAGCACCGCCGCCGCGCGCAGCACCGCCTTGGCCACCGGGTCGAGATCGTCGATGCGGGCGGCCAGCACCGACTGCACCCCGGCGGGAAGAGTCGCCTCCGTCAGGGAGCCCTCGAGGACCCAGCCCGGCCACTCCCCATTGGTCGTCTCGGCCGACTGGTGCAGCATTCCGCGGTCGATCAGCAGGTTGAGCAGCTCCACCAGGAAGAAGGGGTTGCCATGCACCCGGGAGAGCAGATCGGCCCGGCCGCGGGGCTCCAGCTGCACCCCGCCGAGATGATCCTGCAACAGGCGGCTGGAGGCCTCGAGGCTCAGCGGCTGCAGGGCGATGCGATGGATGTGGGGCAGCTCGGCGAGCCGTGGACCCGTCCGGTCCAGCAGCACAAGCAGAACCGGTCCGGACAACGCCGAGGCCAGCCGGCTCATCGCGTCGCTGAGCTGGCTGGTCGCCCATTCCAGATCGTCGATCATGACCAGGATGGGCCCGGAGGACGCGAGCGCGCCGAGGAGCAGGGCGACCGCGTCCACCGTCGCGTCGACGGACCGCTGTTCGGCCTCCGCGATGTGCGAGGCCCGGACCGCCGGATCCCCCGGAGCCGCCGCGGTGGCGACGGCGGACCGCCGGTCGAGCGGAACGCCGAGCAGCAGCAGCAGTCGGTCGGCGATGCCGGGTGGCAGCCGGGCACCGCTGTGCGGATGCGCCAGCCCCGCCACAGTTCGCCGGACGCGGTCGGCCACCCGGTCGAGGGAGTCGCCGTCGGTCACCCCGCACGCGTTGCGAACGACGTCGACCAGGGGCGCCAGCCCGTGGCCGTCACCGTGCCGGACCGTCCGTCCCCAGAGCACCGTCGCGCGGGGGGTCCGCTCCGCCCGACAGGCGAGTTCGACGGCCAACCGGGTCTTGCCGATCCCGGCCTCCCCGGTGATCAGCGCCACCTCGGGTGACCGGTTGGTGACGACCAGGTCGAACAGATCGGTCAGCGAGGCGAGCTCGGCGTCCCGGCCGAGGAACATGGCGTCGTCGGCGAGTCCGGGGCGGGCGACGTTCGACGGGCGCAGGCTCACCAGCTCATAGGCTGGGACGGGCTCCCGCTTGCCCTTGAGGACCAGGTCGGGCAGCTCTCGCCAGGTGGCCACGGACCGGGTGGCGAGCGCGGTCTCCCGGCCGGCGTAGACGGTGCCGATCGTGGCCGCGGCCGACAACCGGGCTGCGGTGTTCACGGTATCGCCGATCACGGTGTAGGAGAGTGCGGCCTGCACCCCCGCGAGGACCTCGCCGGTGTTGACGCCCACCCGCAGGCCGAGCCGGCCGTCATCGTCACCCCCCGTGGAGGTGAGCACCAGCCGACGAACGGTCTCCTGCATCGCGGCGGCGGCCCGAACGGCACGTTCAGGGTCATCCTCATGGGCGGTGGGGGCCCCGAAGACGGCCATGATGCCGTCGCCGGTAAGGTTGTCGACGCGGCCGCCGACCTCGTCGATCTCGTGGGCGAGGGCGGCGAGGACCCGATCGGTCATCTCCCCGACGCGTTCCGGATCGCGATCCTCTGCCCAGGCGGTGAAGTCGGACAGATCACCGAACAGAACGGTGACGACCCGGCGCTCGGAAGCATCTACCGCGGGACTCTCGACCGAGGTGAACTCCAAGCCGCAGTGGTAGCAGAATCGTCCGCCCGGAACGGCCGCCGAGCTGCACCGGGGGCACCGCAGCGGGCCCGTGTGCGGAGCTGTGATCACTATGGGTGGGGCCTCCCGTCCGGGTGGCCGGTGGGTGGGGGGCCGGACCGGTCGCCCGGTTTCCGGCTGGTCGAAATCGTCATCCTGCGCACGGGCGGTTCCCTCCGTGCCAGAGTTTAGTGGCCTGGGTCTCCTTCCCCGAATCCCGTCCTGTCGGATGACCGACCGCAGCCGCGTCGATGCTGCTGCGATACCGCTGCGTGGTGCGATACCGCCGCGTGGTATCGATCCGATATCTCTCGGTGGTGTCCCGATATCTCTCGGTGGTGTGAGGCGGCCGTCCGGCTACCGCTGCCACGGACGTGCCGCTCGCCATCGGCCTTCCGGCTGGCCGACTGGCCGGCTGGGCTGATCAGGCGCCGTCGGGGTGCTCCCGCAGGTAGGTCAGCTGGGCGCGGACCGACAGTTCCGCCGCGAACCACAGGGCGCGGTCGACGTCCGCGTAGACCCGGCGGACCACGTCGGCCGCATCCGCCTCCGCGGCGTCGACCCCGGCGTCCACCAGAGCACGCCGCACCTGGTCGAGCCGGCTGTGGCGGTGAGCCAGATAGCGCTCGGCCGCGTGGCCGGCCGCGGGCAGTTCGGGGCCGTGGCCGGGCAGCACGGTGGTCTCGCCGAGTTCCCGCAGCAGCCGCAGGCTGTCCAGGTAGTCGCCGAGACGGCCGTCCGGGTGGGCGACCACGGTACTGCCACGCCCGAGAATCGTGTCTCCGGTCAGCACCGCCGGACCGGGCAGGAGGCCGCCGGAGGCCGGGCCCGGCTCCGGCCGGTCCCGGTAATCCGCGGGGTGCTCGTCTCCGCCGGGCGGCCCGTCTTCCCCGAGTGGTTTGTCTTCCCCGAGTAGAAAGAACGACAACGAGTCGGCGGTGTGCCCCGGAGTGGGGAGGACCCGGAGCTCGATGCCGGCCGTGGCGATCACATCGCCGGCCGTGAGCCCCTCCGATCCCAGCCGGAAGACGGGGTCGAGCGCCCGGACCGGGGCGCCGGTGAGATCGTGCAACGTGGCCGCGCCGGCACTGTGGTCGACATGGCCGTGGGTCAGCAGAATCAGGTCGACGCGGCCGGCCGCCGCGACCGCCGCCAGATGTCCGGCGTGGTCCGGGCCGGGGTCCACGACCACACACCTCTCCTCGCCGGCGGCGCGCAGGATCCAGGTGTTGGTGCCGTCGAGCGTCATCGGGCCCGGATTCGGAGCGAGAAGCACGGCGGCCAGGGGAGTGATCTGTCGAGGCGCGGCCATGGCTACTGCTGCGCCCGGTCGGCGGGGCCCGCGTCCCGCAGATCGTCGTGGTTTCCCGGGTCGTCGTATGCCTCGTCATGCGGCAGCAGGAGGCGCGCTTCGCCGCCGCTGACCAGAATCCTCGGCATGATCGGCGACAGGTCGCGGGCGTGGGCGGCGGCTAGTACCGCCGCGACGTCGTCGTATTCGGACAGTTCGGCGAGGGTGAACGCGGTGGGTGGCAGCATGTCCATCGTCCCGGCCGTATGGCGCTCGAGGGCGTCCGCGGGGCGTATCCACTGCATCCGGTCCGCCTCGCTGGAGGGCTGGCCGGGATGCTGGCCCGTGGGAAGCGCCGCGACGAAGAACCTGGTGTCGTACCGTTGCGGCTCGGTCTCGGGAGTCACCCATCTGGCCCAGGGGGCGAGGAGATCGGCCCGCAGCACGAGGGAGTATTTGCGGAGCAGGGCGCTCAGGCCGAGCTCGTGCCGTTCCAGTGCGAGGCGCTCGGCGGCCCGCAGCTGATCGCTGAGCGCCTCCGGGCCGCCGCCGAGCCGGCCGTCCTCGCCCGCCACCGCGCCGGCCAGCAGGATCCCGCATTCCTCGAAGGTCTCCCGCACGGCGGCACAGACGAGCGCGCGGGCGAGTGCGGGATCAGCGTCGAGCGCGTGCATGACCTCGGCGACCGATGGACCCGCCCAGGGCACGTCCGGCCCCATATCGGCCGGATCTACTCGTCCACCTGGGAATGCGTACATCCCACCGGCGAACGCCATGGTCGCTGCCCGGCGCAGCAGGTATGCCTCGATCCCCTGGTTACCCGGCGCGTCGCGCAGCAGCACGACCGTCGAGGCGTCGCGCACCGCCGCGGGCGGATGGCGCGCCGTCACCTCGTCGCGGCGGCCTCCGTCGGCCGGGGACCAGCGCAGCCGAGCGATCAGGGCAGCCTTGTGGTCGACCATTGCCCAGATGCTAGAGCCGTTGGTGCCGAGGCGGGGTTTGTTTGTCCCGGCGGCCGCGGCGCGCCGCCGCGATCCCGAGGCCGGCACCGGCGGGACCGCCTACTACCCCCCGAGCACCAGTTCGATCTCGACCGGTGCGCCCAGCGGCAGCGCCGAGACACCGACGGCCGAGCGGGCATGCTGACCGGCCTCGCCGAAGACCGCCGCGAGCAGTTTACTCGCCCCGTTGACGACCGTTGGCTGGCCGGTAAAGCCGGGGGCGCTCGCGACGAATCCAACCACCTTGATGATCCGGGTGATCCCGTCGAGTCCGTCGGCCACCGACGCCGCTGCCGCCAGCGCGTTGAGCGCGGCCGTCCGGGCGAGCTCCGCGGCCTGCTCGACGGTCACCTCGGCGCCCGCGCCCACCAGGCCGGTGTGGGCCAGCCGGCCGTCCACCAGCGGGAGCTGACCGGCCGTCCAGATCAGGCCGCCCGCCCGGACCGCGGGAAGGTAGGCGCCGGCCGGGGTCGGGACCGGCGGCAGCGTCAGGCCCAGCGCCGCCAGGCGTTCGCTCGGTGCGGCCATGTCAGGACTGGCTCTTGGGACGCTTGAAGTAGGCGACGAGGCTCTCGGGGTTGGGACCGGGAACGATCTGGACTAGCTCCCAGCCGTCCTCACCCCAGTTGTCGAGAATCTGCTTGGTGGCGTGGATCAGCACCGGCGCCGTCACGTACTCCCACTTCGTCTGCATGACACCGGACCTTAGAGCATCGCGCCGACGGTTCCGGACACCCGTGTCACCGGGCCCGAGCCTTCGCCGCCACATCGTCCCGGTCACCTCTCCCCACATCCCCTACCTTGGCTCGCCCCGCGGTGCGCCGCGGGTTTTCTCCCGGCTCACCACCGTGGTGGGGACCGTGCACGCGGGTACGGTCAAGCCTGTGAACGGCGAGAACACCGTGACCGACAGCGAGAACGCTGTGATCGACAGTGAGAACACCGTGACCAAGGAAGTGAGTAGCGAGGTGGCCGGTCCATGGGACCGGCGGTTGCACATCGTTACCGGCAAGGGCGGTACCGGCAAGACGACCGTGGCCGGCGCGCTGGCCGTGGCGCTTGCGACCGATGGTCGTCGAGTCCTGCTCACCGAGGTCGAGGGCCGGCAGCAGATCGCGCAGCTGTTCGACACCCCTCCGTTGCCCTACCGGGAGCGCAAGGTGGCCAGCGCTCCCGGCGGCGGGGAGGTGTTCGCGTTGGCGATCGACGCGGACGAGGCCTTGCTGGAGTATCTAGAGATGTTCTACAACCTGCGGCGGGCCGGGAGGGCCCTGGGCAGGATCGGCGCGGTGGATTTCGCCACGACCGTCGCTCCCGGGGTTCGCGACGTGCTGCTCACCGGCAAGGTCAAGGAGGCGGTCAACCGGCCCGACGCCACCCGGCCGGGAGGGCTGGCCTACGACGCGGTGGTGCTCGACGCGCCGCCCACTGGTCGGATCACCCGGTTTCTCAACGTCACCGCGGAGGTGGCGGGGCTGGCCAAGGTCGGGCCGATCCGGGCCCAGGCCGACAGCGTGATGGCCGTGCTGGCGCCCGATCGGGCCGCCGTGCATCTGGTTACCCTCCTCGAGGAGATGCCGGTGCAGGAGACGGTGGACGGCGTGGCCGAGCTGACCCGTGCTGGTCTGCCGCTCGGCGGTGTGGTGGTCAACATGACCCGCCCGCCCCTGCTGCGCGCGAAGGAGTTCCGCCTAGCCCGGCGCGGGGAGCTGGACCGGGAGGAGATTGCCGCCGGGATCAAGGAGGCTGGGATGGAGCCCACCCCTGAGCTGGTCGAGGCGCTGGCCTGGGAGGCGGCCCAGCACGCCGATCGCGTCGCGCTGGAGGCGGCTGAGCGTGCGGAGATCGCCGGGCTCGGCCGCCCCGTGTATGAGGTGCCGCTGGTTGCGGACGGCGTCGACCTCGGCACTGTCTACCGGTTCGCGGAGATGCTGCGGGCGCAGCAGATGGTGGCATGAGCTCCGCGTGCCCGACGCCCGGTGCACCACGGCGGGAACCCGGGGCGCCGTCCGCCGTGCCGTCCGCGGGGCGGCGAAGGCCGGCAGCAGGGAGCGTCCGGCAGTCGGCGGCGCGTCGCGGCGGGCCGGGAACGCGCCGGACGCGTCCGCATCCGGCCGGCGTGCCACTGCTCGACGTCGACGCGATGCTCGACACGGAACGAATCGTGGTCTGCTGTGGCTCGGGTGGGGTCGGCAAGACGACCATGGCCGCGACGCTCGCGCTGCGGGCGGCCGAGCGCGGGCGCAACGTCGTCGTCCTGACGATCGACCCGGCGCGGCGACTCGCCCAGGCCCTGGGCCTGACCGCGCTCGACAACACCCCACGCGAGGTGGCCGGTGCCGCCGGTGGTCGCCTCGACGCGATGATGCTGGACATGAAGCGGACGTTCGACGAGATCGTCCTGGCGCACAGCACCCCCGAGCGGGCCGAGGCCCTCCTTGCCAACCCCTTCTACCAGTCGCTGTCGTCCTCCTTCGCCGGCACCCAGGAATACATGGCGATGGAGAAGCTCGGCCAGCTCGACGCCACCGGCACGTGGGATCTGATCGTGGTCGACACGCCCCCGACCCGGTCGGCGCTGGACTTCCTCGATGCTCCGACGAGGCTCGGGGCCTTCCTCGACGGAAGGCTGCTACGACTGTTGCTCGCGCCGGCGAAGGCCGGCGGGCGGGCGTACGTGAAGGTGCTCGGCGCCGGCCTCGGCATGTTCACTCGAGTCCTCACCAAGGTGCTCGGCGCCCAACTGCTGACCGACGTCAGCCAGTTCGTGGCGGCACTGGAGACGATGTTCGGTGGCTTCCGGGCGAGGGCGGAGGAGACCTACCGCCTGCTCGGCGATCCCGGCACCTCGTTCATCGTGGTCGCCGCGCCCGAGGCCGCGGCGCTACGGGAGGCGTCCTACTTCGTCGATCGGCTCGACGCGAAGGGGATGCCCCTCGCCGGACTGGTCGTGAACCGGATGCACCACAGCGATGCCGAGGCGCTCAACGTCGAGCGCAGCCTCGCCGCCGCCGAGAACCTCGAGGAGCACGGGGAGCATCCGCTTGCCGCCGCGGTGCTGCGTATCCACGCCGATCGGGTCCGGCTAGCGAGCCGGGAGGCGCGGCTGCGGGAGCGGTTCACCAGCGCCCATCCCGACACCCCGATGGTGGAGGTGGAGGCGTTGTCGGAAGACGTGCACGATCTGGTCGGACTGCGGGAGATCGGCGATGCGCTCGCGCGTGACGAACGGCTGGATCGGACCGCTTGATCAGATTGATCATCCTGATCGGCGAGCCCCGGTTCATCCGGGCGAGAGAACGCGGTTGACAGCGGATGTGTGTGATCCCGGACCGGGACGACGTTGTCCTCGGGCGGGGTATAGCCGGCGAAGGATCCGATCGGCCTTGGGGGACTGGTCGGACCACCGCTGAATCAGCCGGCGGAGGCCGATCTGTGATCGGCCTGGGCGTCCGTGAGCAGCTTCCGCCAGGACGTGACGTCCGGGCGGCGACGTAGCAGCGCGCGACGCTCCCGTTCGGTCATGCCCCCCCAGACGCCGAACTCGACGTGGTTGTCGAGAGCGTCCGCGAGGCACTCGGTGCGGACGGCGCAGCCGAAGCACCGGGTCTTCACCCGGTTCTGGGCGGCGCCCTGGACGAACAGCTCATCCGGGTCGAGGTCGCGACAGGCGGCGTGGGCCGTCCAGTCGCCGTCGACGGTGGAACCCACGAGATGGGTCGTGTTGGCACGGCGTGGCGTGCTGACGGTGGGGGTCAGGCTTCTGGTCATGCCACCTGCCTTTCTTCTCGAGTCCGGGTCAGGGGCCCGTGCGGGTGGTGACGTGGCGTTGCCCCGAAACCGTACGGAGTGGCGTGGCCACGGCACAGACCCCACACGGGTGGTTGTCCAAATGACTAGTCCGGGCCATTGATCCGGATCGCCATGGTAGTGCTGTCTGTGACTTCCGCATGTCTGTTGCGTGACAATGAGGTATCGGCTCGGAGGTGGTGCGGGTTCTTCATCGTTTCGTTTCCGTTTTGACGAGATTGCCCCACTGTGGGACAAAAATCGCGATGACGCCTAAAAGTAGAGGTGTGGAGCGTGGACGGCGGGGCAGCCGGTGTGGAGGTTGTCACGGTTCTCCGGGGCGCGCCCGGGACCGGCAGGGTCGCCGGCCGGGGCTGGAACTGCGACGTCCCAGCTCACGGCATTATCGGCTGCGATGGGCCGCCGCCTTGCGGTGTTCGTGGAAATCGGGGCGGCGGGGGTGGCGCTTGTTGATCGAATGTTGGCCCGTATGCTCCGACGGGTGGCCCAGCCTGGCTGGACGGAGGTCCCTGGATGACCGCGCCCCCTGGGCACCCCACGCCCGGTCGTGGGCAGTTCGAGGATTCCGCCCGCGATCGTGTACCGGGGCGCCGGTACGAGCCTGACGAACTCCGCTTCGGCGACGCCGACCAGCCCGCGCCTCGTCCCATCGCATCATCGGCCCGCCGGCTGGGGTTCGTGGCCACGCGGCTGCTCGGCGCCGGTGTGATCAGCGTGGTGGCGGGCGTGCTCGTCGGCATGCTGGCCCTGCCGGTGGTGGGGGCGGCCGGACTGACCGTCAAGGGCGGCGCGGACGACTTCCTCGACCTGCCGGCCAACCTGGCTGTCCCCCCGCTGGCCCAGGCGTCGCGCGTCCTCGACGCGCGGGGGAACGTCCTCGCCGTGCTGCGCGGGGAGCAGGACCGCGAGGTCGTGTCCCTGGGCCGCGTTCCGCCGGTGATGCGTCAGGCGATCATCGACATCGAGGATTCCCGGTTCTACGAGCACGACGGGCTGGATTACAAGAGTCTCGTCCGGGCGTATCTCACCAACCGGGAGAACGGCGAGGTCACCCAGGGCGGCTCGACCCTGACCCAGCAGTACGTCAAGAACGTTCTTCTGATGTCCGCGACGACGGCCGAGGCGAAGGAGGCCGCGACCGAGCAGACCGTCCAGCGCAAGCTTCGGGAAGCGCGTTATGCGCTGTACCTCGAAGCCCATCTGAGTAAGGACGAGATCCTCGAGCGTTATCTCAACATCGCCTACTTCGGCGATGGCGCGTACGGCGTCCAGGTAGCCGCGCAGCACTACTTCAACGTCGACGTCGACAAGCTCACCCTGCCGCAGGCGGCGCTGCTGGCCGGCCTGGTGAAAAACCCGACCGCCTTCAACCCGGTGATGCATCCGCAGGCGGCGCGGGAACGGCGCAACGTGGTCCTCGACCGCATGTTCGAACTTCATCACATCGACGCGGCGGCCTTTCACCAGGCGCACGACGGCGAGGTGGTGCTCAACCGGCCGCCCCACTCGGCCGATCCCTGCGCCGACTCGGTCGCGCCGTTCTTCTGCGCCCTCGTGCGCCAGCGGCTGCTGAACGACAGATCCTTCGCCCCGACGGAGGAGGACGCGCGCAGACTGCTGTTCGAGGGCGGCCTCACGATCAGAACGACGCTGGACCCGGTGGCGCAACAGGCGGCGCAGTCGGCCGCGACCGAGGTCATCCCGATCGGGAACCGGGTGGCGGCGAGCGTCGCGATGGTGCAGCCGAACACCGGCCAGGTGCTCGCCCTGGCGATCAACCGGGTCTACGGCCCGGCGGCGGACGGACAGCCCGCCGCTCTGTCCACGGACTTCGTCCACACCAAGGAGATCTATCCCGTCGACGAGGACTCGTTCTCCCCGGGATCGACCTACAAGGTGTTCACTCTGATCTCCGCGCTCGAATCGGGACTACCGCTTTCCACGACGCTGCACGCCCCCCTCTGCTACCACTCGAACGTCTTCCCGAACCCGGATCCCCAGGGCAAGAACTGCTACGGCAACGCCGATTCCAGCGAGGACGGTTTCTACTCGTTGACGACCGCCACCTGGTCATCGGTCAACACCTACTACATCCAGCTCGCCGAGAAGCTGGGCGTGCTGAAGACGGCCGAGGTGGCCCGTCGCATGGGCGTCACCTCGTGCCGGATCCGGCAGCACAACAACAACGATCCCGAATGCAGGGGGGTGAACGGGATCGGCCGGGTTGACGGCTCCTCCACCCTCGGATCCAACGAGATCAGCACCCTCGATCTGGCGACCGCCTACGCGACGTTGGCCGCGCGGGGCAGGAAGTGCGACGCGCGGACCGTGCTCGCGATCACCCAGCGGGTGGGCGGGACGGACCGGCCGCTTCCCTTCGACACCGGCGCTCCCTGCCAGCAGGTGCTCGACCCGAAGATTGCGGACAAGGTCAGCGCCGTGCTGCAGGGGGTCATCAACCACGGGACGGCCAGCGGGAACGGGCAGATCGGCCGGCCGGCCGCCGGCAAGACCGGCACCGCGGAGGGGTTCAGCACCGCCTCCTTCGCGGGTTACATCCCCCAGCTCGCCGCGACCGTGACCCTCGCGGACCCGCGCGGACCGACGTCGCATCCCCTGATCAATGTGAAGGGTCGCAACGTCTTCGGTGGCGGATATCCCGCCCAGGTGTGGTCCCGCACGATGATCCGGACGATCGCCGGCCTCGGGCTACCGGTCGAACCGCTGCCGACCCCGGACAACACCCAGCCCAAGGTGCCGACGAAGGTACTGCCGGACGTGGTCGGGCAGCCGCAGCAGGTCGCCGAGCAGACGCTCGTCCAGCTGGGCTTCCATGTCAGGTCGCAGCCGGTCCCGCATCCGGCGCCTCCCGGCACCGTCGTGGCGATGTCGCCCGCCCCAGGCAGTGAGGTCTCGCTCAACACCGAGGTCACCCTGCAGATCTCCGGGGGGCTGACCGGCACGGCCGTCCTGCCGGGTGGATCGGCGCTACCCGGCTTCGGAACGCTCGCCCAGCCGAATGACGGCCGATCGGCCGGGGGCGGCCAGCCGGGCACGGACCTGCGTCGGCAGCTGAACGCTTTAGGCGGCTCGGGGCCGTTGGCCCGGGAGGACGGCAGGGGTGGCCGGGGCCAGGGCGAGAGCCGGCTGCGCTGACCGGCTCACGCGGGCCGCGCGGCTCGCTCAGCCGCCCGCCAACCGGGCCTTCACGAGTGCGGCGACCCGGCCGCCGTCGGCCCGGCCGGCGACCGCGGCCTGCACGGACTTCATGGCGGGACCGATCGCTCGTGGACCGCTGACATCCAGACCCGCGAGTACCTGGTCGATGATCGTGGCCAGTTCGTCGTCGCCGAGCTGCTTCGGCAGATATTCCTCGATCACCTCGCCCTCGGCCCGCTCGCGGTCCGCCTGGTCGCCGCGACCGGCCGCGGTGTAAGCGTCGGCCGCCTCCCGGCGCTTCTTCACCTCGCGGGTCAGGACCTTCGAAACCTCCGTGTCGTCGAGGACCCGCGCGGAGCTGCCGGCCACCTCCGCATCCTTCACCGCGGCCAGGGCCAGCCGCAGGGTGGACGTCCGCAGCTCGTCACGGGACTTCATCGCGACGGTCAGATCGGCGCGCAGACGTTCCTTGAGGGTGCTCATAACCACCGGAGCCTATGGTCTGCGGGCACGGTGGTCACGCCGGTTCCGTCGGCGGGGCACCCGGTGGCGCGCGGAACCGGGCCGGGTGGCGGCAGGTCACCGTCCGCGGTGGGTGAGACTGAGACGATGAACGCGCGTCACACAGCGGCGAGGACTCTCGTGGGTGTCGCGGCCGCGGGGGCGCTCGTGTCGGCCTACGGCGGGTTGTACGAGCGCACGGCGTACACCCTGCGGAGGGTGCGGATCCCGGTGCTGCCGGCCGGCGCGCGCCCCCTGCGCGTGCTGCACATCTCCGACCTGCACGTCACCCCCCGTCAGCACGGCAAGCTCGCCTGGTTGGGGGACTTGGCCCGGCTCGTCCCCGACCTGGTCGCCCTGACTGGTGACGTGCTGTCCGCGGCCGACGCCCGGGATCCCCTGCTCGCCGCGCTGGAGCCGCTCTACTCGTTCCCCGGGGTCTTCGTACCGGGGAACAACGACTACTTCGTCCCGGCCCTGAAGAGCCCGCACCGCTACCTCCGGCGGGGCGACGAGGCCGAGCCCAAGGGCGCTCCGCTGGACTGGGCGGCCTTCGCCGGTGGTCTCGCCGCCGCCAGCGGGTGGACCGAGCTGACCAACGTGCGGGCGGTCATCGAGGTCGACGGTCGCCGGATCGACCTGCGTGGCGTGGACGACGCCCGGCTGCGCCGCGACCGGCTCGCGGTCGTGACCGGCCCCCCGGAGCCCGGCGTCGAGCTCGCGTTGGGACTGTCCCACACACCGGAACCGCGGGTCCTCGACGCGTTCACGGCGGACGGGGTGGGGCTCACCCTTTCGGGGCACACGCACGGGGGCCAGATCCGGCTGCCCCGAGTCGGGGCGCTCGTGACCAACTGCGGGCTGGACCGGGCTCGGGTTCGCGGACTGTCCCGTCACGAGGTCGACGGGCGGTCGTCCTGGCTGCACGTGTCGCCCGGGCTGGGCACGTCCCCGTTCGCGCCGCTGCGCCTCGGCTGCCGGCCGGAGGCGACCCTGCTCACCCTGGTGCCGGCCGGGGTGCCGGCCGGCGACCCCGCCCCGTCGGACCACTGAGCCCGTCGGGTATGCTTCAGCTCGGTCGCGGGGTGTGGCGCAGCTTGGTAGCGCGCTTCGTTCGGGACGAAGAGGTCGTGGGTTCGAATCCCGCCACCCCGACCAGATGACGCGTCGCACCCCGTCTCCCCGGCAGGGAGGCGGGGTTCCTGCCGCCCAGGGGGGATCGGCCGCTTCTGAGCGTCCTACCCGATTACCCGTCCACCCCACGGCCGCTCTCCCTTACCCGCACATCCTCCTCGGCCGCGAGCACTGAGCCGGCAGCTAGGCGCCGGCAGGGCACCGATCGGCCTGCCGTCTTCGGCCGATTGCTGCCCTGCCGCGTTGCGCGGCTTGCATTCGCCGAAATCCCCCCCAGACGGGGGACGCAACCAGTCCGATCAGGCCACTCAGGATAGGGATCAGTGCAGTCGACCGTAATAACGACGGCCTTCCGGGTAAGAACATCGCAACAGTTCTCCTCTGCGGTATCGGATCCGTCGCGCCGCTCACCGTCGGTGGCCTCGCTTCGAGCATATCCAGTATTCTCCTGCCGGGCTCCGGCGAAGTCGTCTGTCGGTAATCCAGATTCGTGATCGCGTGGAGCGGTTGTTCGGGTCGGCGGGAGTGGTGACGTAGTCCTTGGGTGATCTTGGTGGTGCCGGCCGGGCGCGGGATACTGATCCATCGCCGCCGTCTCGTCCCCACCGCCGGCGTCCACGCACTGCCGGGCCCGACCTCCGGCCGCCCCCGGAGCCTAATGGCGGTTGATCGCGACGGCGGTCGTCGGTGGGCCGCCGGCGAAAGGTGCTGCGGGTACGGTCCGCCGTCGGCGGATCTCCCGGACGCGCCCGTCGTGCGACGTGCCCGGGAGCCGGGTGCTCTACCGTGTACCGGAGGGGTCATAGGCTCATGATCGATCATTGGTCCGCCTACGTTAAGATCGCACCATGGAAAAGGGGAAGCGGGAGACAGTGACGAGATATCGCCGAGTGGTCGTCAAACTGAGCGGTCGCGCGATCGCCGGTTCCGCCGAATTCGGCTTCGATTCCAACGCGCTGGAGCACCTCGCCCGAGAAATCATCGCCGTCCGCCAGTCCGGCGTGGAGGTGGCGATCGTCGTCGGCGGTGGGAACCTCTTCCGTGGTAACCAGTCGGGCCGGTGGGGTATTGACCGGGTCGAAGCCGACAATATCGGCATGTTGAGTACGGTCATCAACAGTCTGTTGCTCCGGGGGAAGCTCACCGCGCTGGGTGAGGACAACCTGCGGGTGATGACGGCGGTTCCCGTTCCGGCGGTGGCCGAGCCCTACATCCGGCTGCGAGCGGTGCACCTGCTGGAGAAGGGGGCGACGGTCATCCTCGCCTGCGGCAACGGCCAGCCCTTCCTCACTACCGACTACCCGGCGGTGCAGCGGGCGCTGGAGCTCAATGCCGACGCGGTGCTGGCCGCCAAGGACGGCGTGGACGGCGTCTACGACAGCGATCCGAAGATCAATCCAGGGGCCAGGCTCTTCTCGCACCTCAGTTATGACGAGGTGATCAGCCGCGGGCTCCGGGTGATGGATCAGTCGGCCTTCATCTTGGCCCGTGACTTCGATATGCCGCTGCATATCTTCGATATCGAGCAGCGGGGCGCGATGACGGCGATCTGCCGTGGTGAGCACCGGGGGACGGTCATCTCCTCTTCGCCGGAGAAGTCCGAAGAGTTCGGGAACGAGGTGCTGGCCAGCCCCGCCGAATCGACGGCCTGATCCCGAGGCGCCGGCCACACAATCGATCTCGACGTCGGTCCCGATCTGCCCCCGAGGGGCAGGTCGAGGAAGACCGAATCCGCTTCTCGAAGGACGGGCGCGGTTTGTCTGCACGGCGGCGGACTCACCGCGGGACGCATTACGCCCGTTTCGTGGACGAAGACGACGACTCCTAACCCGGTCCCATAATTCAAGCTTCGTGAAGATACGTTCGTGAAGATACGACTGACCTAGGTTTCCACGGTCGCCGCCGACAGGTCCCCGTCCGCCTGCGCGGCTGATCGTCTCTGTTCCGGACGGCCACCACGCCAGGGATCTTGGACGTCAGTAGGAGCGGGCGATCAGGCAGACGAGGTCGTCGGCGTCGCTGCCGGCCTCGGGGATCCCGTCGTCCGGTGTCTGGAGGCACCGCACGGTGAGCGCTTCCTCGGCGAGCTCGGCCTCGCCCTCCTCGCCGACAAGGCGCCAGGGGATCCGGGCGAAGCCGGCCTGGGCGGCCCGGGCGGCCTCGGCAACGGTGGCGACGTCCGTCGTCCGGCTCTCGCGTAGGGCCAGCGCCTCGGCGTACAGGTCGGCCTGCACCTCGTCCAGCAGCACCGGCACCCGCGCGGCGGCCTCGGCCAGCGGCACCGGCACTTTCTCGGAGGTGTCCCGGCGCACCAGGATGACGTTGCCCGCGGCCAGGTCCCGCGGACCCACCTCGACCCGTACCGGGATGCCCTTGATCTCCGCGTCGGTGACCCGCCGGCCGAAGGACAGCCCAGGACGGGCGTCGACCCGCACCCGAAGACCGGCGTCGGTCAGCGCGGCGGCGATCTGGCGGGCATTCGTGACGACGGTCTCGTCGTCGCGCACCGGCAGGACTACGACCTGCGTCGGCGCCAACCGGGGCGGGACACGCAGGCCGTTGTCGTCGCCATGCGCCATGATCAGCCCGCCGACCATCCGGGTCGAGCAGCCCCACGACGTCGTCCACGCCAGGTGCCGGGCTCCGTCGTCGCCGAGGAAGTCGATGTCGAAGGCGCGGGCGAAGTTCTGGCCGAGCTCGTGACTGGTCGCCATCTGCAGGGCCTTGCCGTCGCCCATCATGCCCTCGCAGGTCATCGTGTTGGTCGCGCCGGCGAACCGTTCCCGGCGCGTCTTCACTCCGACGAACACCGGGACCGCCAGCACCTGCGTCATGAAGTCGCGGTAGACCTCGAGCGCGATCCGACGGGCGTAGGCCGCGGCATCGGCCTCGTCGGCGTGCGCGGTGTGGCCCTCCTGCCAGAGGAACTCGCTGCTGCGCAGGAACAGCCGGGGACGCAGCTCCCACCGGACCACGTTCGCCCACTGGTTGAGCAGCAGCGGCAGGTCACGGTAGCTCTGGGTCCACTTGGCCAGGTATTCGCCGATCACGGTCTCGCTGGTGGGCCGGACGACTACGGGCTCCTCCAACTCCTTGCCGCCACCGATGGTGACCACCGCCAGCTCCGGGCTGAAGCCCTCGACGTGCTCGGCCTCCCGGCGCAGGTAGCTCTCGGGGATGAACAAGGGGAAGTAGGCATTGACGGCCCCGGCGGCCTTGATCCGGGAGTCCACCTCGGCCTGCATGCGTTCCCAGATCGCGTAGCCGTACGGTCGGATGACCATCGTCCCGCGGACGGGGCCGTTGTCGGCCAGCTCGGCCTTGGCGAGCACGTCCTGATACCAGCGCGGAAAGTCGGTCGAGCGGGAGGTGAGTACAGCCACCCCGCCACGATATTGCCTCGACCACGGCTCGTGGCCCCGGGGACCGGCACTTGTTGTGTCCCCGCCCCGGCGGGCGTCCCCGGATGCCGCTCGGAAGGCGCCTCGCGCCGGTCGCGGTCGTCTCGGCTGACGGCCCGTCGCCAGAGTGGACGGTCGCTGAGGGGACGGTTCAGGTCCGGCCCGGATCGCCGCCGCGTCCGACCGGCTGCCCGTCGACCCCGCGCCGAGAATCCCGCGAAACCTCCTGGAATACCAGTGAGACGTCCACGTCGCCGTGATGGCTGACCAGCGCGGCCGTGGGGGGGACGAGGATCATCGCGGTGGTCAGGTCGGCGGCGGTGGCTCCCGGGGCGAGGAGCAGCTCGTGTTGGACGAGTAAGCCGTCGTTGACGGTGACCACCTCGGCCAGTGACCGTGGCCGTCCCCCGATGACCGGACGGGGTTCCGGCAGGAGATCGTCGCTGTCGACGGTGTTCATGTTCTGGTCGTCCTCCGTTGTCGTGTCGCGTGTCGTGCCGCGTCTGGTTGGTGCCGCCGGCACGGGGGTGCGCAGCGCCGGCCCCGGGTCGTCCGGCCGACCGGGCGCGGCGGTACCCGCGGGCTCTGCGCCATGCGGTCTGCCGCTTGCCGGACCCCGCCGATCCGCCGCGTGACGGGACATCGTCGTCCCGCCACGCGGCGGTGGCTGGTCGTGGCGCGCTTCATCGCCGGGCGGGACGGCTCCCGGTGGGCGGGCCGGCGCAGGCGGATGCGCTGGTCGGATGGAACGGACGGGTCGTGCTGCTCTTCGGATACGCCGTTGATGCTGTCAGCCACATCGATGTTGCTTTACAGCAAAGCACGAGAACGCGGGGTTGGCTACCGGCGATCTGTGCTCAGAGTGGACGTCTGGTAACAGAGAACGAAGATCCCGATCAGCTGCGTAGCGCGGCGCGCGGGTTGGCCGCTTCGCCGGCTCCGTCCCACTGCGTCGCAGGGCGCGGCGCCCCGGGTCGGACATGACACGCGTCGGTGAACTTTCGGTGCTTGCCGCGTCGGAAGGTTGGCAGCGATGGTGCCGCTCGATGACCGTGAATGATCCAGTTCCGGCGGCTCGGCGATCTTCCTGTCAAGCTCTCGCCTGTTCCTGTCCGTTCTCTCCAGGCTTCCGTCCGTTCTCGTCCACTTCCGTCCGTTCTCGTCACGCTCCTGTCCGTGGCCGAGAGTCACTCGTCCACGGCGCTCCGGGTGTGGCGTGATGTTTGGGGTGACGAGTGAGAGTGACTATTTGTCGATCATTCGACACGCACGGTTGTGATCGGATTGGCCGCGGGCTGGCTAATCAACCACGAATCCAGTGACATGGATGTGTTCCGGTTGGTGATAGGTCTGCGTTCGCGGACGTTCACCTTGCGTTCATTCGAGATGGCTTCGATTCTTGTCGGCGCCCCAGTCCAGGGGGCGGACGATTCGGCGCCGTAGCGCGCAAGAACGAAGGGCTGCTCGTGAACCGAGGCAAGCGTCAGGCCGCCGTCGGGGCTGCAATGGTGGCACTGCTCACTGTGGCGGCGTGTGGCACCGACGACAACAGTGACTCCGGCGGCACCGGGGCGAAGCCGTCGAACGGGGCGAGTGCGATCGCCTGCGAGAAGGGTTCCATCACCGGATCGGGTTCCTCCGCGCAGAAGAACGCGATGGACGAATGGGTCAAGGCGTACCAGAACGCCTGCGACGGCGCAACGATCAACTACCAGTCGACGGGGTCCTCGACCGGTCGGCAGCAGTTCATCGCCAAGCAGATTTCCTTCGCCGGTTCCGACTCGGCGCTGAAGGACCAGCAGAAGGCCGACGCGGACAATCGCTGTACCCCCGGTACGGCTGTCGACCTGCCGATGGTGGTCGGCCCGGTCGCGCTTGTGTACCACCTTTCGGGTGTCGACAAGCTCCAGCTGTCCGCCCCGACGATAGCGAAGATCTTCTCCGGTGCCATCACCAAGTGGAACGACCCGGCGATCACGGCGGAGAACAGTGGGGTTACTCTGCCTGACGCGCCGATCGCCTCGGTGCACCGGTCCGACGGTTCCGGTACCACCGACAACTTCACCAAGTTCCTGAAGGGCGCGGCCGGCGCCGCCTGGACCTTCGACTCCGGCTCGGACTGGAAGGCCCCGGGCGGCCAGGGTGCCAAGGGCAGCGAGGGGGTGACTGCGACCGTGAAGTCCACCGAGAACTCGATCGGTTATGTGGAGCTCTCCTATGCGGAGAACGCCGGGCTGTCCACGGTCGCGGTCAAGAACGGTGCCGGCGAGTACGTCAAGGCGAGCACGGATGGTGCCTCCCTCGGCCTGAGCACCGCGAAGATCGCCAGCGGTGACGACCTGAAGCTCACCTTCGACTACGCCGCGGCGACCAAGGGGGCGTACCCGATCTACCTGGTCACCTACGAGATCGCCTGCACCGCTGGTCTCCCGGCCGACCAGGCCAAGCTGGTCAAGTCCTTCCTGACCTACACCGCGTCGGACGCGGGCCAGTCCTCGATCGCCGACCTTGGTTACGCGCCGCTGCCGGACTCGGTAGCGACCCGGGTCCGCACGGTGGTCGACAAGCTGTCCTGACGTCGATCTGACGCAGCTCCGATTGGACTATCCGGTGCCCGCGGTGGGGTGAACAGCCCCACCGCGGGTCCGTTGTTCGTTGACGACGGCGAGAGCATCCGGGCCAGAACGGCAGACCAGAACAGCGCACTAGAACAGACCAACAGCAGGCCAACATCACCAGACCAGCCAAGACGGTGACGGCCAGGGCATTCACGAGCGGAAGTCGAGTTCGGAGCACCAGGGGAAGAGGGACCATGACGACGGAGCCGGACAGCTCGGCGGACGCCGAGTCTCGGGGGGCCGCTTCGGCGACGGCCGCCCCATCGGGAGGTGATCGGCCGGCCGGCGGGCTGGCGGACACCTCGACAGGCAAGGCCAAGGTCGGCGTCGCTGACCTGATCTTCAAGAATGCCACCCGCACGGCCGGGGTCGGGCTACTGGTACTGATCGCCGCGATCGCGGCCTTCCTGGTACTGCGCGCCACCAATGCCCTCGACGCCAATACCGGGAACTTCTTCACCACGGAGGAGTGGTTCCCCAACGCCACGCCGCCGGTTTTCGGTATCGCCGCACTGCTGTTCGGCACGATGATCACTGCTGCCATCGCAATGATCATCGCTGTTCCGGTCGCGGTGGGCATCGCCCTGTTCATTACGGTGTACGCACCTCGCCGGATGGCCTCCGCCCTCGGCTACATCGTCGATCTGCTGGCGGCCGTGCCGAGCGTCGTCTACGGCCTGTGGGGACTGCTCGTGCTCGCGCCGCACATGAAGGGCATCCAGAGCTGGCTGACCGACTACTTCGGGTGGATCCCGCTGTTCGAGACCGATCGCGGGGTCGGCCGGTCGATCTTCGTTGCGAGTGTCGTCCTCGCGATCATGATTCTGCCGATCGTCGCCGCGTTGTCCCGCGAGGTGTTCCTGCAGGTGCCTATTGCGCATTGGGAGGCGGCGATGGCGCTGGGCGCGACCCGCTGGGAGATGATCAGAACCGCCGTCCTGCCCTACGGCAAGCCGGGCGTCATCAGTGCCTCGATGCTGGGCCTCGGGCGGGCGATGGGCGAGACCATCGCGGTCGCCCTGGTCCTGCCGGCGTCGTTCAACATCTCCTGGCAGATCCTCGCGCCGGCCGGTAACACCATCGCCGCGAACGTGGCGAACGGATGGGGCGAGGCCAACGACATTGGCCGCGGTGCGCTTATCGCGTCCGGTCTCGTGCTCTTCATCGTCACCATGCTGGTCAACATCATCGCTTGCGCCATCATCGCGCGGCGGCGTGAGTTCTCGGGGAGTGCCGCATGAACACCGCGACCGTTCCCGGCCCCGCCGTCGAGGGCGGTGAGGACCGGCTGCAGCTGCGGGGCCGGGTCCTGCCCCGCTGGGTACCGCTCGCTGCCGTCGCCGGTGCCGTCGTCCTGACGGCCCTGATCTACCTGGTGACCTCGATCTCCAGCAGGATCCAGTTTCCCCTGCTGGTCGCCGTCTTCTTCATCCTCGCGATGACCGTGGCCTCGACGCTGGTCGAGGGCGGCCGCCGGGCCCGGGACCGGTTCGCGACGAACCTGGTCTACGCCGCCTTCCTGCTCGCGGTCATCCCCCTGCTCGAGGTGCTCGTGAATGTGATCGAGAAAGGTGCGAGGCGGCTGCGCCCCGAGTTCTTCACTCACTCGATGAACGGCATCGGCGCCCGTGACGTCGGTGGTGGCATCTACCACGCGATCATCGGCACGGTGGAGCAGGTCGCGTTGGCGAGCCTGCTGGCCGTGCCGTTCGGTCTGCTGGTGGCCATCTACCTGGTGGAATATGGCCGCGGCCGGGTCAGCCGGGTAATCAGCTTCTTCGTCGACGTGCTCACCGGTCTTCCCTCGATCATCGCGGGTCTGTTCATCCTGGCGTTCTGGATCCTCGCCTTCCACCAGGGCTTCTCCGGATTCGCGGGTGCCCTGGCCCTCACGGTGCTCATGATTCCGATCGTGGTGCGCTCCGCCGAGGAAATGCTGAAGCTCGTTCCGGACGAGCTGCGGGAGGCCAGCTACGCCCTCGGGGTGGCGCGTTGGCGGACCATCCTCAAGGTGGTCGTCCCCACCGCGTTGCCCGGGATCGTGACCGGCGTCATGCTCGCGGTCGCCCGCGTTGCCGGCGAGACCGCGCCGCTGCTGCTGACCGTCTTCGGTACGAACCTCATCAACGCCAACCCGTTCTCCGGGGAGCAGTCCGCACTGCCGCTGTACATCTACTCGCAGGCCGGCCAGCCGCAGCAGTCGGCGGTGGACCGGGCCTGGGCCGCCGCCCTGGTACTCATCATCATCATCATGCTGCTCAACTTCATCGCTCGTCTGGTCGTCAGACGCTCGCGGCTGTGATGACCCTGACCCGGGATGACAGCGCGGCACAGATCATGCCCTATCTCATCCCATTTAGTCCCATCCCATCTGATCCGACCCTCTGAAACAGCATCCAGGCAGATCGTGAGTCGAGGTAGCCATGGCCACCCGCATCGACGTTTCCGGGCTGACGGCGTACTACGGGAAGTTCAAAGCCGTAGCCGACGTGAACCTGACCATCGAGCCGAAGAACGTCACCGCATTCATCGGGCCGTCCGGATGCGGGAAGTCGACGGTGCTGCGCACGCTCAACCGGATGCACGAGGTGCTTCCGGGGGCCCGGGTCGAGGGGCAGGTGCTCCTCGACGGTGAGGATCTGTACGGGCCCGGGACGGACCCGGTGGCCGTCCGCCGCACCGTCGGGATGGTCTTCCAGCGACCGAACCCGTTCCCGACCATGTCCGTCTACGAGAACGTCATCGCCGGGCTCAAGCTGAACGGGATCCGCAAGAAGGCGCTCCTCGACGAGCGGGCCGAGGAGTCACTGCGGGGCGCGAACCTCTGGGAGGAGGTCAAGGACCGGCTGGGCCGGCCGGGCGCGGGTCTGTCCGGTGGGCAGCAGCAGCGGCTCTGCATCGCCCGGGCGATCGCGGTGGAGCCGCAGGTCCTGCTGATGGACGAGCCGTGCTCCGCGCTCGACCCGATCTCCACTCTTGCGATCGAGGATCTGATCGCGAAGTTGAAGTCGAGCTTCACCATCGTCATCGTCACCCACAACATGCAGCAGGCGTCGCGGGTCAGCGACTCGACCGCCTTCTTTTCGCTGGAGAAGACCGGCGACCCCGGCCGTCTCGTCGAGTACGACAAGACCTCGCAGATCTTCAGCAACCCCAAGGAAAAGCGGACCGAGGACTACATCTCCGGACGATTCGGCTGACGGACGGGGAGATTGGCGGACAGGACGCGCGGATGCTCCCGGTACCGCGTGGGGCCGGTCAACCGGGGGGGCAAAACCGTGGCTCGACAGGCGAGGACCCGGCCGTTCCGGCAGGCCTGGCGGTCGTGGCAGTAGACCCGGCAGCCGACGGGCGTCGGTACCGCGGCCCATCCGGTGGGACGCGGAGACGGACGACGAGCACCGGGCCGGGGGGCTTCCCGGCGTTGTTGATCGCGGACGAGGACGTCGACGACGGCATGCTCGACGCCTTCGTCGCGAACGGTGTCGAGGTCAGTGTGGTGGCGGACGGGGCGCTGGCCCTGCTGGAGATCGGTCTGCGGCATCCGGCCGCGCTGCTGATCAGTGCCCGGCTGCCCGTGGTGGACGGGGTGACCGTCGTGCGGACGGTGCGTAGCGTGCCCGGTCACGACGACGTGCCGATTCTCCTCGCGGTCGGCCCCGATGACCGGCCGAGAGCTGCCGCCGGACTCGACGCGGGGGCCAGCGCCTGCGTGGGCAAGCCGTACCGGGTTCCCGAGGTCCTCGCGATGGTGGGGTTCATCGGAACCGGACGGGCCGGAACGTATCCGCCCCGGATGCACGAGCCGGAGGTGCTGCGCGGCGGACGGGTGCTGCTGGACCGCGCGGCGCACGAGGTCCGTCTCGACGGGGCCGTGGTCCCGGTCCCGCCGCGGGAGTTCCGGCTGCTCGCGCTGCTCCTGGAACAGACGGGCCGGGTCGTCACGCGCGAGACGCTGCTGCGAGAGGTCTGGGGTTCGGCGCAGACGGAGACGAACACGCTTGCCGTGCACGTGCGGCGGCTGCGGCGGCGGCTGGGCGAGACGGCCGGCCAACCGACGGTAATCGAGAGCATCCGCGGGGTCGGCTACCGCTTCCGCGCCGTTGCCGATCCGGGTTGAGCCCTTCCGCAGGGACGTCAGCCGGGCAGCGCGTAGACGCCCGGCGCCACCCGTACCACGAGGCCATCGTCGATCAGTCCGGCGAGGGCGCGGGTCCGCTGCACCGGATCGTCCCAGACCTGATCGAGGATCTCCTGACCCACCTCCGGACTGGCGTCACGCAGGACGGCGAGCAGCCGGCCGCGGACCTGGCGGTCGGTGCCGGCGTACCCCTGGGGCCGGCGCGCGGGCCCCGCGCTCGGCGGGCTGCCCGCGGACACCCACGCACACCGTCCCAGCAGGGGGCAGGCGGCGCAGCGAGGCATCCGGGCAACGCAGACCAGCGCGCCGAGCTCCATGAACGCGGCGCTGGCCCGGGCGGCCGTCTCGGCGTCCGGCGGCAACAGCTCCGCGATCTCGACCAGGTCGCGGCGGCTGACCGTGGCCGGCTGGTCGGCTCTTCCCTCGACGGCCCGGGCGAACAGCCGGCGCACGTTGACGTCGACGACCGGATGGCGCTGGCGGAAGGCGAAGGCGGCAACCGCCCGCGCGGTGTACGTCCCGATGCCGGGCAGCGCGAGGAGATCGTCGAGGTGCCGGGGGATCTCGCCGTCGTGCCGTTCGACGACGACGGTCGCCGCCTGGTGCAGCCGCAGCGCGCGCCTGGGGTAGCCTAACCGGCCCCACGCCCGGACGGCCTCCCCGGCCGGCTCGGCGGCGAGCGCGGCGGGCGTCGGCCACCGGTCCAGCCAGGCCTCCCAGACCGGCAGCACCCGGCTGACCGGGGTTTGTTGCAGCATCACCTCGCTGACCATGATTGCCCAGGGGCTCGTCAGGGGACGGCGCCACGGCAGGTCCCGGCCACAGACGGCGAACCAGTCCAGGACGAGATCGGCCAGTGGTCCGGGCGCGCTGCTGATTCCGGCTGTGCTGGTCATTCCCGCCATCGTGCCAGGCGACCAGGCCGGCCGGAGGCGGCAGGCGGCCTCCCGTCGCCTTCGGCTACTACACCTAGCACTACCGTACGCAGCGTTACTACACGTAGCGTTCGAGAATGCTCGACTCGGCGAGCCGGGAGAGGCCCTCGCGGACCGCTCGGGCGCGGGTCTCCCCGACGCCGTCGACGGCCTGCAGATCGTCAACCCCGGCGGCGAGCAGTTTCTGCAGGGTGCCGAAATGATCGACGAGCCGGTCGACCACCATCCGTGGCAGTCGGGGCACCTTCGCCAGCATGCGGTAACCGCGCGGACTGATCTGCCGGTCCAGGATGTCCGCCCCGCCGGAGAATCCGATCACCCTGGCGAGGACGGTGAGGTCGAGCAGGTCGGTCGGAGACATCGCGGACAGCTCGCCCAGGACCTGCGCGGCCGTCCCCGCCTTCGACCCGATCGGCAGATAGTCGCGGACGGTGAGTTCACGCTCGGTCTCGACTCCGGCCATCAGCTCCTCGAGCTGCAGGGACAGCAGCCGGCCGTCGGTGCCGAGCTCGACGACGTAGCCTTCGATCTCGTCGGCTATGCGGCGCACCATCTCCAGCCGCTGGCTCACCGAAATCGCGTCGCGGACCGTGACGAGGTCCTCGATCTCCAGTGCGGACAGGGTGCCCGCGACCTCGTCAAGCCGCAGCTTGTAACGCTCGAGGGTGGCCAGGGCCTGGTTCGCCCGGGACAGGATGGCGGCCGAGCCGTCCAGCACGTACCGCCGCCCGGCGACGTACAGCGCGATGATGTGCATCGACTGGCTGACCGAGATGACGGGGAACTCGGCCTGCTTGGCGACCCGCTCGGCGGTCCGGTGCCGCGTGCCGGACTCCTCTGTCGGCACCGTTGGATCCGGTACCAGATGCACCGCCGCGCGGACGATGCGCTGCAGGTCGGACGACAGCACGATCGCGCCGTCCATCTTGGCCAGCTCGCGCAGCCGGGTTGCCGAGAACTCCACGTCGAGCTCGAAGCCACCGGTGCACAGACCCTCGACGACCTTGTCGTGGCCGAGGACGATCAGTGCGCCGGTGTGCCCGCGCAGAATGCGTTCCAGGCCGTCGCGAAAGGGGGTTCCGGGCGCGACCGCGGCCAGTGTCGCCCGGAAGATGTCGTCTCCGGGTGGTCCTGCCATTAGGCTCCCTCAACTCCTCGGCTTCCCCCACCGTCTCCCATTACCACTGTCGCGATGCTATCGGGGCGACGGGAGCCGGTGGGGTCCACCTCATCGTGAAGTACCGATATGGTTAGAAAAATACACACTTTCTACGTTTCATGCATTTTGCCGATCGCGCCGATCAGGTCGGGTACCTCGGTGACTTTCATGCCGTCCGGAGCCGGGCCGGGGTCCGCCGGAACGAGCGCCCGGCGAAAGCCGAGCCGGGCCGCGGCGGCGAGCCGTTGGCGTACCGAGCCCACCGCGCGGACCTCCCCGGCCAGGCCGACCTCGCCGACAGCGACGAGATCGGCCGGCAACGGACGGTCTCTGGCCGCGCTGACGATCGCCAAGGCCGTCGCGAGGTCCGCTGCGGGCTCGGCCAACCGAACCCCGCCGACGGTCGCGGCGTACACGTCGGCCCGGCCGAAGCGCACCTTCGCCCGGCGCTCGACCACGGCGAGAATCATCGCCACCCGGGCCGGATCGAGCCCGGACACGGCGCGCCGGGGGATCTGCGCCGAGGTCTCCGCCACCAGAGCCTGAACCTCGGCGACGAGTGGCCGTCGGCCCTCGACCGTTACGGTGACACAGGTTCCCGGCACCGCCTCCAGCCCCGCGCCGCCGGACCGGGACAGGAACAGCCCGCTCGGGTCGGCGATGCCATGGATACCGGAATCGTCCATCTCGAAACAGCCGACCTCGTCGGCCGGTCCATACCGATTCTTGCCCGCGCGGACCAGGCGCAGTGCGGAGTGCCGCTCGCCCTCGAAATGCAGCACCACGTCGACCAGATGTTCCAGGAGGCGCGGTCCGGCGACCAGACCATCCTTCGTGACATGGCCGACAAGCACCATCACGAGTCCCAGCGCCTTGGCCGTCCGGATCAGGGCCGCGGTGACCTCACGGACCTGGGTGACCCCGCCCGCGGCTCCGTCTACCCCGGCCGCGGAGATGGTCTGCACCGAATCGACCACCAGCAGGGCGGGTGAGACCTCCTCGACGTGACGCAGGACGGCGCCGAGGTCCGTCTCGGCGGCGATCCACAGGTCCTCGTGCAGCGCACCCGTCCGACCCGCCCGCAGCCTGACCTGCGCCGCGGATTCCTCCCCGGTGACGACCAGCGCGCGGGCACCGGCGGCGGCGCTGCGGGCCGCGACCTCCAGCAACAGGGTGGACTTGCCGACCCCCGGTTCCCCGGCGAGCAGGATCACAGCGCCGGGAACGAGGCCGCCGCCCAGCACGCGGTCGAGCTCGTCTATCCCGGTCGGGCGACGCCTCGTCGCGGTCACGTCGACGGACATGACCGGCAGAGCCGGTGCCGTCACTGCGGCGGACGAGGCGGAGCGACCCCCCGCGACCAGGCCGGCCCCGCGGCGTGGGGCGGGGGCCTGCGCCTCCAGCGTGCCCCACTCCTGGCAGCGCGAGCATCGTCCCGCCCACCGCACGGACTCCGAGCCGCAGCTGTTACACCGGAACCCGCCTGAGGCCGCACGGCTCGACGGGCGACCGCCGGCCGACGGGCGAGTGGATGCCATGGACGCAACGTTAGTCCGCTGGTCCGACATGTCGGTGACAGCGGCGCGCGGAATGGGTCCCCGGGCGTCGGGTACCCGCGAATGGGGATACCCGGCCGGATCCCGCTGGGCGGATCGGCCGGCGGTGGGTCAGCCCGCGGTGGTGGCGCCGGCCGACGGCGAGGCGGGCTCCTGCCCTGCCCCCGGGGTCCCGGTAACCGCACCCCGCGCCGCCGAGGCGCCGGGTGCGGGCTGCTCCACCGGAACGTCCAGGGTGATACTGCCGGCCTTGGCGAAGGTGATGGTGACGGGCACCTGGGACCCGATCAACAGGTTCTTCTGGACGTTCTGCAGGGTCGGCGCGGAGCCGTCGGCAATGAAGATCTTTCCGGAACCGGGTGGCAGCTCGGCGGGGCTCGGTACCTTGCCGCCCGCCGCGAGGGGGGAGGACACGCCGATGATGGTGTCAGGCTCGGTGCCCGCGTTGAAGAACGCCGAGACGATCTGTGCGGAGTCTCCCCGGGACAGCGGGCCTGCTACATAGACGTTGCGCAGCGTGATGCTGTCGACGGCGCTCGAAACGCTGTTGGTCGTGGTCCGGGCGAGGTTCGTCAGCGCGTCGTTGCCGGAAGCGCAGCTTGCCAGGCCAGCGGACCCGACCACCGAGGCCAGGATCGCGGCACCGATCCGGCGGGAGGCCATGCGCCGCCTGAAGGTGGACTGTCGACCGGCGTCGTGGCCCGGCTCCGGGGCGGCGGACGCCCCGCCGACGGCGGGTGTGGCTGACGTGGAACGGGCACCCAGACGGCGGCTCACAGCTCGGTGGCTCCTCCTGCGCGAGACCGGTGCCTCGGGTGCGCACCGGTGCTGGTTGACGGTCGTCCCGTGGGGTGATCACCGGTGGCGCCGCCTCCATCGCCGGCCGTCGTAACCGGCGCGGAGAGGCCACCCCCGGTGCCCGGATGATTCGGTCTAAGACGGTCCGTGACGGTCCGTCTCCCGACTCACCCGTGCGGGGCTAACACTAGCCATCCCTCGGCATCACGTGCGGAGGCTGTGGGCGGTACGAAACCCGTGGATCCGGCCCAGGAGCACGCTCGGGCCGGATTCCGGCGCCGTAGCCGGGCCGGCTGGCCTGGGCGGTTGGTCCGAGCGGCCCCGGACGTGGGCAGCATCATGGCGTGGGGGGGGGGAGCCACGACCTGTCGGGCGACCCGGCGGGCGCCGTCCGTTCCATGGCGATAGCCCGTTTCATGGCGGGATGACCGTTTCATAGTCAAGACGACCGTTACATGGTGATGTGGCGCGATGGGTGCTGGTGCGTCGGGATGCGTCGCGGCGGGACCGGGTCGGGTGGGCCCGGGTCCGGCACGGCGTCCCGGCCTGGCCGGAACGCCGTGCCGGCGGGCGGACGGGCCGGCCCCCGCGCCAGGTTCGCCGCGCGGCCGCGCTCAACGTGTAGCCAACATCCGCCGGGTCGTCACCCGTTTTACCTGGTAGGCATCTTCGATGTCGGTGCGCGGCGATCTGGCGGGTGGGTGGGCGGATCTGTGCCCCTGGATGCCCGTCCTCCGGAGCGGGTGGCCGGAAGGCGGCGCCGGGGCCCTCACCTTGGCGTTGCTGGTCTTGGTACCTGCAGCGTGCGTCTGACCTGCGGCGATGCGTGCGTGTTACGCTGGTAGAGGCGGAAGGGGCACGTGACACATGGCGTTCCAAGTCGGCGAGACCGTTGTTTACCCGCATCATGGTGCTGCTCTGATTGACGCGATTGAAACTCGCGTCATCAAGGGCGAGGAAAAACTCTATCTCGTGCTGAAGGTCGCTCAGGGCGATCTGACTGTCCGAGTTCCGGCCGACAATGTCGGCATGGTCGGGGTGCGTGACGTCGTTGGGCAGGACGGGCTGGAACGGGTGTTCGAGGTGCTCCGCGCCCCGCACACCGAGGAGCCCACCAACTGGTCGCGACGGTACAAGGCAAATCTTGAGAAGCTCGCCTCCGGCGATGTGAACAAGGTGGCCGAGGTCGTCCGTGACCTATGGCGACGCGATCGCGAACGCGGTCTTTCCGCGGGCGAGAAGCGAATGTTGAGCAAGGCCCGGCAAATCCTCCTCAGCGAGCTTGCGCTCGCCGAGGGCACCAACGAGGACAAGGCGGAGGCCATGCTTGACGAGGTTCTCGCCGGATGATCGTGGGCTTGTTGGCGCAGGCGTAATTCGTCCGGCCGACAGGCGATCTATTCGGCACGGCATGATAATCCGGAAAGGCATTCTCTTTCCGGGAGACCGCCGTCCCGAGCGCGTTGCCGACTCAGGTTCCGGCTGAGTGGCGTCGAGACGGTGGTGGGCGGTGTTGCGCCCACCGGCGGCTCGCGCCGAGCCGGCTGGATCCGCCATGCCCTCGTGGCGGATGGCACACGGGAGGTCCTGTGGTGGGCGAAGGTCACCGGTTGCCGGTGGCGAGCCCCCGGGTGGCGGCGATCGTGCCGGCTGCCGGCCGGGGTGAGCGGCTGGGGGGAGGTACTCCCAAGGCGCTGCGAGCCCTCGGTGGCAGGCCCATGCTGGTGCGTACGGTGGAATCGTTGCGCCGCTCCAGGCTAGTGACGCAGATCGTTGTCGCGGCGCCACCGACGCTGGTCGATGCCGTGGCCCAGTTGCTCGGCGGGGGCGTGCATGTGATCGCCGGCGGCGCCGAGCGGGTGGATTCGGTCCGCCGCGCCCTGCGGGCCGTGGACGACGACGTCTCCGTGGTACTGGTCCACGACGCCGCCCGGCCGCTGACGCCCCCCGAGCTGGTCGACGCGGTGGCGGCGGCGGTGCTCGACGGGCATCCCGCGGTGATTCCCGTCGTGCCGCTAGCCGACACGGTCAAGGAGGTGGACGCCGACGGGCGGGTGGTGCGTACCCCGCCGCGGGACGGCTTGCGAGCCGTGCAGACCCCGCAGGGATTCCGCCGCGACGTGCTGAGCGCCGCGTATGCGCTCGAGGACATCGCCGTGACCGACGATGCGGGACTGGTGGAGGCTCTGGGAGTGCCGGTGACGACCATTCCCGGCGCGCAGGAGGCATTCAAGGTGACTCGACCGGCGGATCTCGTGCTCGCCGAGGCGCTACTCGCCCGCTGCGACTCCGCGGACGACGCCCGGCCCGCGGAGCCCCAGTTCGCGGGCGCCCGGTCCACGGACGCCTGGAGTGGCGGATGACCGGCGGCCCGCGGCGGGACGAACCCGTCGTGGACGCCGCGCCTACCAGCCGGCAGGCTCCCGCGTCCAGTTTGGTGAACACGGTGATCCTGCCCCGGGTCGGCGTTGGGGTCGATGTGCATCCGTTCGCCGCCGGCAGGCCGTGCTGGGTGGCTTGCCTGGAATGGCCGGGGGAGACCGGGCTCGCCGGGCACTCCGACGGGGACGTCGCCGCACACGCGGCTTGTGACGCACTTCTCACCGCCTCGTGCCTCGGTGATCTGGGTCGAGTTTTCGGCACGGACCGACCGGAGTACGCGGGTGCGTCGGGCGCGGTCCTGCTGGCCGAGACGGCGCGGCTTCTCGGTGCCGCCGGTTGGGCGATCGGCAACGTCTCGGTCCAGGTCATCGGGAGCCGGCCCAGGATGGCCGGGCGTCGCGAGGAGGCGCAGAAGGCGATGTCCGTGGCCTTGGGCGCCTCGGTGAGCCTGTCGGCCACCACCAGCGACGGACTCGGCCTCACTGGGCGGGGCGAAGGCTTGGCCGCCATCGCGACCGCGCTCGTCGTCCGCGCCTGACGGCGAGCCTGTCACCGGTGATATGCCGTTTTGTCATCGACTGACCGCGTGCCGGCGCGGAGATGAGAGGGTGAGCCGACCCTGGCCCCTCCCCGAGGAGTCTGATGGCTGACCGCCTTCCAGAGTTGGTGAGGGCCCTTGCCGACGCCCGGACCTACGTCGTTCTGGCGACGATCCAGCCCGACGGCTCGCCGCGGATGACGGTGCTGTGGGTGGACCGCGACGAGGACGAACTGCTGCTGTCCACGGTGCGGGGGCGCGCGAAGGAACGCGACATCGCAAGGGATCCGCGGGTCGGACTGATGTTCCTCGACCAGGGCGATCCCTACGGTTACATCGAGGTCCGCGGGACCGCTACCCTGATCGAGGATGGCGGCCGGGAACTGATCGACCGGCTGTCGGTGAAGTACACCGGAGACGTGTACCGGTGGGATGATCCGGATGAGGCCAGGGTGGTCGTCCGGGTCGTGGCCGACCGGGTACTGACGGTCGGCTGACCCTCCCCTTGGGTCCCGTCGGTCGAGCGGGGCCGTACCCTTGACAGATGGGTCTCCACCTCCACGACACGCGCAGGCGGCGTGTGCGGCCATTCGAGCCGCTACGCCCCGGTCACGTGGGCGTCTACGTGTGCGGGCCCACCGTGCAGGCGGCCCCGCATGTGGGCCACATCCGCACGGCGCTGCCCTTCGATCTGCTGCGCCGGTGGCTGGTGCAGTCCGGCCACTCGGTGACCTTTGTGCAGAACGTCACCGACATCGACGACAAAATTATCATCAACGCGGATCGGGACGGCACCTCGGTCTGGGAGCTCGCCACCCGGCAGACCCGTGCGTTCGACGACGCCTACCGCACTCTCGGGATCCTGCCCCCGACGATCCAGCCGCGTGCCACCGGTCACATCCCCGAGATGATCGCGCTGGTGTCGGCCCTCGTGGAGAGGGGATACGCGTACGCCAGCGGCGGTTCGGTCTGGTTCCGGGTGGGTGCGTTCGTCGACTACGGAGCGCTGTCCCACCAGCGACCCGACGCGATGCAACCGTCCGTGGAGGCCGAGCCCGGCAAGGCTGACCCCCGCGACTTCGCGTTGTGGAAGGCAGCCAGGCCCGGCGAACCGTTTTGGTCGTCCCCCTGGGGTGACGGCCGGCCGGGCTGGCATCTGGAATGCTCTGCGATGGCCGGAAAATACCTCGGCCCGGTCTTCGACATCCACGGCGGCGGACTCGACCTGATTTTCCCGCACCACGAGAACGAACGTGCCCAGACGGTCTGCGCCGCCACGGCCCGCCCGGTGTCGAACGCGGCTTCGGCCGATTCGCCTGGCCCCGGTGGTGGCGAGCCCGGTGGTGGCGAGATGGCGCGCTACTGGATGCACGTCGGCCTGCTGACGACCGGCGGGACGAAGATGTCGAAGTCGTTGGGAAATTCCGTCCTGGTGGCCGACGCCCTCGACGAGGTCCGTCCGCAGGTTCTGCGTTATCATTTGCTTTCCGCGCACTACCGGTCCACGCTCGACTACAGCGCCGAGGCGCTGGCGGAATCCACCGCGGCCCACGACCGGGTGGAGACCTTCGTCCGCAACGCGTTGGACATCCTCGGCGGGCCCGGGGAGGCGGCGGCACTGGCAGCCGACGAGGTCGTCTCGTCGTCGACCGCAGGGACGGCGGGGAAGGCCGGGACGCGGCCGACGGTGGCCGGAGCCCGGCCGGTGCCGGTTCCCGGGCCGGGTGGTGAGCCGAGGCTCACCCCGCGGCGGGCCTGGTCCGATTTCACCACCGCTATGGACGACGATCTCGCCGTCGGACGTGCGCTGGCGGCCCTGTTCGGCGCGGTGAGTCAGGGAAACCAGGTGCTGTCGAAGGCTCACAGCCGGGAGTTGGCCGGGTGGGTGGACGTGACCCGGCGGATGCTGAACATCTTCGGTCTCGACCCGCATGAGCAGTGGCCTACCGCAGGTGCCGAGTTCAGGCCGGCGCTGGACGGCGCGATGCAGGTCGTGCTGGATCTGCGGTCCGCGGCCCGGGCCCGGCGGGACTATGCGGAAGCCGACGCCATCCGCTCGAGACTGGCAGCCGCCGGCCTGATCGTGGAGGACACTCCAGAGGGCCAGCGCTGGCATCTGGCCTGAGCCGACCGACCAGGTCTCACCAGGTTGATCAGCGTTGACGCCGTGACGATCAGTTGACTGATCTGATCGGCAGGCCGCCTGCCGCCCCGGACGGCGGCAGGCGACCCGGTAGATCAGCGGGCGCGTAATGTGATGCGCGTCCAGGCGCCCAGGTAGACCCGGTCCCCGTCACGTAGCGGAACGGGCTGGCCGGGCTCGATGGGGTCCGGTTCGTCGTTCAGCCGGGTGCCGTTGGTGGATCCCGGGTCGCGGACCGCGTAACCGCCGTCGGGCAGCAGCTCGAACAGGGCGTGGCTGCGGGAGATTCCCGGGTCCTCCGGCGCTCCGGACAGGTCGATGTCCGGATGGATGCCACGGGACTCGCTGCGCCGCCCCACGAGCATCTGAGAGCCGGCCAGGGCGAAGACCCGACGAGGGTAGAAGGTCGGGAACGGGACCCGGTGGTCGTCGCCGCTGTCGTAGTACTCGCGCTCCGCCTCGACGATGGCTTCCCAGACGGTGCTGCCCGTCGGCGCGCGGTCCCGATCCCAGCCGGCGCCGCGCCCGGCGCCGGCCCGTGGGTCGTCGAGGACCGCGTCACGGGGGTCGACGTGGCCGCCGCGGGTGCCGCTGTGCCGCGGGTTGCCGCCCCGGCTCTGGGTGACCCGGTCGATGGATGGCGGGGGTGGAGCGGAGGCGTCCATGCCCAGCGGGTCCGCACCGTAGCCGTACTCGGCGTCGCGTCGGCTCCGGCGGTGCGTGTCCGACTCGCGGTCAAGGTCGCCCCGCGGATCCGGATATCCACCCGGCGTCCGGCTGTCGCGGCCGACGGGGTAGCCGCCACGGTTCTCCGGCGTGCCCCAGTCTCGACCGTAGGGATCGCGCCCGTGGTCGATCCGGTCGTCGGGGGCCGGCTGCTCGTCACGCCCGCGTGGGTAGGGGTCACGATCATAGCCACCGGGCGGGCCGTAGGGGTCCTCCTGATAACCGCGGCCCCCCCGGGACTGGTCGGGGTAGCCGTCACGGCCATACCCGCCGTACGAGTCGCCACCGCGCGGGTCGCCGACGCGCGGCGGGTCCGTCACCCCGGGCAGGTCGGCTGGCGAACGGCGGATGCCCAACGGGTCGTAGCCATCTGGACCGTCCGCATCCGGGCCGGTCTGTTCGGCTGACCCACGCCGACGGTTCCCGTCAGCCGAGCGGCCGGGGGCATCTGCTCCGTAGGGAGCTCGCCCGCCGTCCTCCGGACGGTATTCGTACCTCTCCTGACCACTCATGATCCCAATTCCGCACCGATCGCAGTAGTCGGGTCGTGAGACAGGTGCCCCGTAGGGCATCGTGCCCTCACCTGATCACCGGTTCACCCGGAGGGTCCTCGTCGACCGTGTGTCAAGGACCATCTCATCGATCTTCTTGACGTTCTTCTTCAACCGAACCGTACCTGTTGTGGCATTGTCGACGCGAACCACCTTCTGTAGGAGGCGGTAGGTGTCTTCGTTGCCGGAGGCGAGCGCCAGCTGAGCGTCGCGTCCGAGCAACAGTGTCGCAGTCGCCTCGTCGCCGGCCCGACGCGCCTCCAGGCCCCGTAGCACCGCGGCCGGGAGTTCCACCTGGTCGGTGTAGTGGGTGACTGGGTCGCTGATCCGGCTCCACTGGGTCTCATCGTCCGTCCAAACCGCTCGGACCAGCGCCTTTGACGCCACCCGGCCGTCGACGACGAGGCTGACCCGCGCCGCCGACGTCTCGATTCCCCACGCGCCGGTAGGGTAGCCGAAGCAGCGTTCGTCCGCGGGCGTGGCCTCGCCCGTCAGATCACGTACCACGGGTGCGACCTCCGCGGTGAAGACGCTCATCAGTCCTCCACCCGGGCGGCCACCACCGTGATGTTGTCGTGTCCCCCGGAGTCGATGGCGAAGTCGACGAGGTGGCGGGCGACGTCGATGGCCTCGCAGTGGGGTGGGAGCTGGTTGACCAGCGCGGCCATCACGTCGGGCCGGGACGCGTAGTTCCACAGCCCGTCGCTGCAGACCAGTACCGTGGCCGGCGCCTCGATTGGGAACATCTCGGTGTGCGGCGCGACGTCCTCGACGTCGCCGCCCAGCCAGCAGGTGAGGGTGTGCGCCCGCCGGTGTGTCTCGGCCTCGTTGGCTGGGATGAGCCCCGCGCGCGCGGCCTCAGCCGCCCAGGTGTCGTCGGCGGTCAGCCGCTCGCACCAGCGCGGACCGAGCAGGTAGACCCGGCTGTCGCCGACCCAGCCGACCGTGACCATGCCCGGGCCGTCCGGGGTCGGCGGGGTGACGATGGCCGCGGCGAACGTGCACGACGGCGCCATCCGCCCCTCGGCCGCGCTGAGTTGGGCGATGGTCGCCTGGGCCGCGTCGACGGCGGCGTGCAGCGCGGCCTCGGCGTCCTCCGGGGAGAACCCGCCGACGACCGTGCGGGGCGATGTTCGTGGCTTCTTGTAGTCGGCATACGATGGTTCGAGGATGTCGAGCATCTCCTCGGCCCGGCTGACGCCGCGCGACGGGCGGGTGTCGTGGTGGACGGGGCGCCCCGGGCCGTGGGCACGCACCGCATCCGCGAGGACGGCCATGGCGGTGGTCGCCGCGGCGGCCGAGGCCTGCCCGGAGCCCGGAGTGGTCGACACGCCGTCACACACCACCGCGATCAGCGTGCCGTACACGACGGCCAGGCCCATGGCGTCCTCGTTGGTGGTGTGCCGGACGCCGCGGTCGCACACGCCGGCGAGCTGGCCGAGGTCGACCTCGCTGTGGTCGGCGTCGCCGTGGCCGGGGTCCGGGCCCTCCAGCCCGTGACCACAGACCTCGCAGTACCGGTCGTCGGCATACACCGGCGCCGCACACACCGGGCAGCGACCCAGGTCGTCGTTGAGTTCGAACGGCCCCCCGGTGATCTGGTAGGCGACTGTGGGGGCGTCGTCACGCGGGTTGAGGTCCACCGTCATGCCGCCGGGAGAAATCGGCCGCGGCCGGAAACAGCCGGGGGAACGCATGCGGGCGGTGTGCGCAGAGCCATGTGCTGGGTGCCTCCTGCCCCTGACGGTCGGGTCCTTGACGGTCGGGTCGCTAACGGCCGGATCGTCGATGCTCGCCGTGGCCGTCTCGGGACACCGACGGCGCGCGCCCGATGATCGACCGAGGTGGTCACACTCGTCGAGCTGGTCATCACGCATCCATGGAGACGTATTCTCCCAGCTTCTCCCGCGGCACGTCGAGGGTGTAGATCGCCGTGCCGGCGACCTGATCCGACGCGCCCGCCATCGCCGGCGGGCGACCCTAAAAGAGCGTAAAGGCCGGGGGTGGATGGTGGCAGGGCCCCCGCACTCCGGGGAACCCCGGGCCCGCCGGTCGGCGTGGTGATGCGCACCTGACCCTCCTGACGCCGGTGAGGGGCGGCCGGACCACGTCAGGTCGGGCCGTGGGCCTGCCGGCCCTCAGGATAGGGCGCCGGGTCCCCGGAAACGGCCATGTCGAGGTATGCCCATGGCAGAGGTCCTCCGCCGAGCTCCTGCCGAGCTCTCGCTGAGCGTGCCCCGACACGCCGGTGTCGTCCGCCGTATACCGTGGTCACATGGTCATTCCCCGGGCGTGTACTGGTCGGTGGTCCTGATGGCCGGCGCCGCTCGCCGGGGCGATGGGATCGCCCGCGGCGGTCAGGGCGGTCGGGCCGCCAAGTCCGGTTCCCACCGCAAGGGGGCCTCCACGGGCAGCGGCGGTCACGGCCGCAAGGCGCTGGAGGGCCGTGGGGCCACGCCGCCCGCGCAGCTGCGCCCCGGCCATCCCGCCCAGCGTCGTGCGGCGGCGGCTGCTGCGGCCCGTTCCGCATCGGCCGGAGCCGAGCGGGGT
>NZ_CDWTNB010000008.1:44930-49518 GCF_977947065.1 Frankia sp. CgJB1 | reverse complement strand
GACTGGCGGTGTCACAGCCTGCAACCATCATCGTGACCGCTCGAGGGCTGGTTCACCGTTATTGAATCGGGGGATCGAGGTGGATGCCTTCGGCTATCCGGATGCAAAGTCCGCCGGATAGCACGGATAGCAGGATCTGTCGAATAGCAGGATCTGTCGGATTTGGGCGAGGCGAAGATTCCGGTTTTAGGCGTGGCCGCGGAGCTGTCCGCGTGGCACGCGGGCAGCCGAGGCCCGACGTCCGGAGCGCGCGATCCGGGCGCCGGATCAGCGCCAGGAGTCGATGTGGCCGACGATCTTCGCGGGGGATCCGGCGGCGACGGCCTTGGGCGGCACGTCCCGGGTCACCACCGAGCCCGCGGCGACGACGGCGCTCTCGCCGATCGTCACGCCCTTGAGCACGATAGCCCCCGTGCCGATCCAGGCCCGGTCCTCCAGCACGATCGGCCCGCTCATCGGCTGCTCCACGCCGTCGACGACCATCGGATGGAAGTCGTTGTCGAGTAGCTGGGTGTCCCACGAGACGTTGCAGCAGGCGCCGATCGAGACGCGTTCGCGCACGAGGATCTTGGCGAACCCGTTGATGTTCGCCCCGGGGCCGAGTTCCAGTACGCCCGAGTCGACGACGATCCGCACGCCCCGCTGCAGCGACACGACACCTTCGCAGCGCAGGCGGCCCTCGGGATGCACCCGGATGATCGAGGTGTCGCGCCGGGTCGACAGTCCGAACGCGCCGAGCCCCACCCGTAGCGCTGCGCCCTCGGCGAACTCGATGCGTTCCCGGCCTTCGATCACGGTGGGGGAACCGGTCCAGATCGGTTGCCTGTACGCGAGCGGGTAACGCAGCCCGGCCACGAACGAGCGGGCCGAGGTCTCCTGCGCCGCCCGCAGCGAACGAACGTGCCGCACATACTCCCGCAGATCATTTCTGAACGCACCCACGGAGCAACAGTAGGCGCTGCCCCGATGGCCGGGACTGCCCGGCTGTCGGCTCGCCGGGGCGGGCATGCCACTCTAGAGTCGTGCGCGAGCCCTCGACGGAGCGTGCACCATCGCCACGGACCGGCGATCGGGGCGGGAACTGACGACGTCGGGCCGCCAGGACGCCGGCCCGGGACGCCGCTGGGCCGGAACGACGACCGGGAGCCACACCGACGTGAGTGTCAGCGCCATCCACCGACCTGAACATCCGCAGGCCGGCACCCCAGTGCGGGCGGCTTCCGGGGACGGCGTCGCTGCCGCCGGTCCGGACACCCCTTACGTGACCATCGTGCTGCCCTGCTACAACGAGCAGGACCATGTGGTGCTCGAACTCGAGCGCATCACCGCCGCGATGGACGCGAGCGGTTACTCCTACGAAGTCTTGGCGATTGACGACAAGTCGACCGACAACACGCTCGCGGTGCTGCGCGAGGTGGCCCCGCGGTTCCCGTGCATGCGGGTGATGCCGTTCCGCCGCAACGGTGGTTCCGGCACGGCCCGCCGGATCGGGACCCAGGAGGCCCGCGGCAAGATCGTCGTTTGGACCGACGCCGACATGACGTACCCGAACGAGCGCATCCCGGAGTTCGTCCGTTACCTGGACGACAACCTCGACGTCGACCAGGTCGTCGGGGCGCGCCGCACCGAGGAGGGTACTCACAAGTGGGCCCGGGTGCCGGCGAAATGGTTCATCCGGATAATCGCCCAGCGGCTGTCCGGCATGAAGATTCCCGACCTCAACTCCGGGCTTCGTGCCTTCCGCCGGGACGTTTCCCTGCCCTATCTGCGGCTACTGCCCCCCGGTTTCTCCTGCGTCACCACGATCACGATGTCCTTCCTGTCGAACCAGCATCCGGTGGATTACCTCCCGATTGATTACGCAAAACGGTCCGGAACGTCGAAGTTCCATCCCTTCCGGGACGCGCGGCGTTACATCCTTCAGGTGCTGCGGATGGTGATGTACTTCGATCCGATCAAGGTTCTCATGCCGGTCGCCCTGTGGATCATGGGTTTGGGTTTTGTCAAGCTGATCGTGGACGTGATCCGCTACGACTTCCATGTGGCGACGTCGACGCTGCTGGCGATTCTGGTCGGCTTCCAGATCGTCGTGCTGGCGTTGATCGGCGATCTGGTGGCCCGCTCGCGCAGCGACACCTGACCGGCGTGCGCATCGCGATCGTCGGTCCGACCCATCCCTACAAGGGGGGGATCGCGCAGCACACCACCGAGCTTGCGCACCGGCTGTCGGCGCGGGGCCACGAGGTGGCGGTCGAGTCCTGGTCGGCGCAATACCCCGCGCGGCTCTATCCCGGCGTGCAGCGCGTCACCGAGCCCGAGATGGAGCCGTTCGAGGTCACCCGCTACCCGTTGTCGTGGCGCAGACCGGATGGGTGGATCCGGCTCGGCAGGCGCCTGCGGCGGCAGGCCGACGCGGTGATCCTGGTCGTCGTCACCCCCGTGCAGGCCCCGGCCTACCTGGGCGTCCTCGGCGCACTGCGGGCCCCGGGGCTGCGGGCCCGGGGGCTGCGCGGCCGGGGCACGGGTTCCGGGCGAGCGGGTTCCGGAGGCGCGGGTCCCACGGTCGTGGCACTCTGCCACAACGTCCTGCCGCACGAGCGCCGGGCCGTGGACGAACCGCTGACCAGTGCGGTGCTGCGCCGGTCGTCGGCTGTTCTCGTCCACACGCCGGCCCAGGCGGAGCTCGCCGCGTGCCTCACCCCTGCTCCGGTCCTGGTGGCCGAGATGGCCACGCACCTGTGGTCCTCGCGTCTGCCGTCCTCGGGTCCGTCCTCCTCGGGTCTGCCGTCCTCGCCGCCCGGGCCGGTGGCCGGCCGCGGTGGGCCATCCGCCGACGTCACCCGGCGCAATCTGCTGTTCTTCGGGCTGGTGCGGCCGTACAAGGGACTGGACGTCCTGCTGCGGGCGTTGGCCCGCGGGCCGGCGGACGTTCGTCTCACCGTCGCCGGCGAGTTCTGGGGCGGGACGGGGGAGACCGCCCGCCTGGTCGAGGAGCTCGGCCTGGCCACCCGGGTGGACCTGCGGTCGGGCTATGTCGACGCGGCGGAGGTGCCCGCGCTGTTCGCCGGTGCCGACGCTCTGGTGCTTCCCTACCGGGCCGGAACGGCGTCGCAGAACGTCGATCTCGCGCACCTGCACGGTGTGCCGGTCGTGGCGACCACGGTGGGAACACTCGCCACCACGGTCCGCGATGGCGTGGACGGTCTACTCGTGCCGCCCGACGACGCGGAGGCGCTGGCGGTGGCGCTGCGGCGGCTCTACGAGCCCGGCGTGCTCGCCGGGCTGCGCTCGAAGGTCATACCGCCGGACATCGACGGGGCGTGGGAGCGTTACCTTGATGTGACGTTGGGCGCGTTTGGGCACACCTGAGCCGTGGCGTATGCGCGAGTCACGGCCCATCCCTGGATCGTGGACCACGCGTGAATCGTGGACTCGGAAGGCGGACTGGAATGAGCAAGGCTGACCGGATGGGCCGGGCTGACCGGATGGGCGGGGCCGACCTGTGAGCCCGGTGCGGGCCGACGCCCTCGCCTTCGTGGGCCATCAGGTACATGTCATGCGTCGCCGGGAGGTCGGCACCCTGCTGTCGTGGGCGGGGGAACTGGCCGGGCGCACCCTGCTCGATGTGGCCGGCGGTGACGGCTACTGGGCCGGCCAGGCCGTCCGTCGCGGGGCTCGGGCGGTGTGCCTCGACCTCGCCCGGCACAAGCTGCAGTTCGGTCGCCGGCTGCGCGGGCATCCCGGGCTCGTCGAGGGGGACGCCTTGGCGCTGCCGTTCGCCGCGGCCACGTTCGACGTCGTTATGTCGGTCTGCGCCATCGAGCACTTCGACGATGGGCCGGCCGCGCTTGCCGAGATGGCGCGGGTGCTGCGTCCGGGTGGCGACCTGGTGATGTCTGCCGACGCCCTCACCCGGGCGGCGTCCTGGCCGGATCTGTTCGACCGGCACCGCGAGCGCTACTACGTCAGGCACACCTATTCCGGCGACCATCTCGCCAAGCTGCTCGACGATGTCGGGCTCGAGGTCATTCGGCAGACGTACATGTTCCGCAGCGAACGCGCCGAGCGGCTCTACCTGACCTTGTCCGCCAAGGGCGGCAGGACGGGATGGAACGCCGCGGCCGTGCTCTCGCCGGCCGTCGCCCTGTCGGACCGGCGGGCTCCCGACACCGCGGGCAGCGTCGTACTCACCCACGCCCGCAAACGGGAGGGCTGAACGATGGCGTCCGCCGGCCGGTCGGCACGCCCGGGCCCCGGCCGTGAACCGCGCCGGCAGCCGGAGCACGGGCCGCGGATGGGCCCGCCGCCGCCCCCCACCTCCCTGCGTAACCAGCGCATCCTCGCCGTCGTCCTGACCGTGCTGCTGTTCGGGCTGATCGTGGCCGGGATGGGTGCCGGGTTCGCGCTCTTCGGCCATCGGGGCTGGGGATACCTGGTCGGCGGGATCTCCTGCGCCGTGATGGCACTCGCGGCCCTGCGCGCCTGCGGCCGCTGACCCCGCCGGCCCACCGGCCCCGGCTGTCCGGGGACCGGGCCGGCTGTCCGGGAATGGAGGAGGCAGGGGCAGACTGTGACCCGTGCGTGTGGG